>JAHEME010000469.1 GCA_024643825.1 Chloroflexota bacterium
ATAGGAGGAATTACCTGACATGGCAGATCTTAATTTGCGCCCTCTGGCTGACCGCCTCATCGTAGAGGCACTGGAACAGGAATCTCGTACGGAGAGTGGCCTGTTCATTCCGGAGACGGCCAAGGAAAAGCCGCAGCAAGGTACAGTGCTGGCCGTAGGGCCTGGCGCTTACAAAGAAGGCTCATCAGATCGTTTGCCGATGGATGTCAAAAAAGGAGATAAGGTTCTCTTTGCCAAGTATGCTGGCACCGAAGTCAAGGTCAGCGGCAAAGAGGTCAAGATTCTCAAAGAGAGCGACATTCTGGCAATCGTAGAAGGCTAATCGGCTGGTTTGTAAGTCCCCAGACAATCAACTCATTGAATATCTCAACAGGAGGAATTCCCTTATGCCCAAGCAGCTTGTGTTTAGCGAGGACGCGCGCACGCGACTCAAAAGAGGTGTTGATAAGGTCGCGAATGCAGTAGCAACCACGCTCGGTCCGAAAGGACGCAATGTAGCACTGGATAAGAAATGGGGCGCACCAACCGTTACCCACGATGGTGTGACCGTTGCCAAAGAAATTGAGTTGGAAGACCCTTATGAGAATATGGGTGCGCAGCTTCTGAAAGAGGCCGCGACCAAGACGAACGACATTGCTGGCGATGGTACAACTACCGCCACCGTTCTTGCCCACGCCATTGTGACTGAAGGGCTGAAGGTAGTTGCAGCCGGGGCAAACCCGATGCTGGTGAAGCATGGCATTGAGGAAGCTACCGACCATGTCGCGCAGGCCATCCTCGATCAGGCTGTCGCAGTCAAGACACGCGAAGACATTGCGAATGTTGCTTCGATCTCAGCGCAGGATCGTGAGATTGGCGAGCTAATTGCCGACGTAATGGACAAAGTTGGTAAGGATGGCGTGATCACGGTTGAAGAAGGTAAGGGCCTCGGCTTTGAGACCGAATTTGTCGAGGGTATGCAATTTGATCGTGGCTACATAAGCCCGTATTTCGTCACCAGCCCTGAGTCACTTGAGTCTGTGATCGAAGCCCCCTATATCCTGATCTATGAAAAGAAGATTTCCTCAGCGCAGGACTTGGTCCCGGTGCTGGAGAAGCTTCTCAATAAGGGCAAGCGCGAACTGGTCATTCTAGCTGAGGATGTGGATGGTGAAGCCCTGGCGACTCTAGTGCTAAATAAGCTGCGGGGGATGATCAACGTCCTCGCTGTGAAAGCGCCAGGATTTGGTGATCGCCGCAAAGCGATGCTCCAGGACCTCGCGGTTCTGACTGGTGGCACAGTCATCTCTGAAGAGATTGGCCGCACGTTGGAAAGTGTTACCATGGAAGATCTCGGTCAGGCTGACAAAGTTGTATCGACCAAGAATGATACGACAATCATCGGTGGCGCTGGCGGTGAAGATGCGATCAAGGGGCGGATGGAAGAAATCCGCGTTGAGATCGATAAGAGCACGTCAGACTACGATAGCGAGAAGCTTCAGGAACGTCTGGCAAAGCTTTCCGGTGGCGTGGCGGTCATCAAGGTCGGCGCGGGCACTGAGGTAGAGCTTAAGGAAAAGAAGCATCGTGTAGAAGATGCTCTCAGCGCAACGCGCGCTGCGGTGGAAGAAGGCATCGTTCCGGGTGGTGGTGTGGCTCTGGTGAATGCGGTTAAGTCTCTGGCTGACATCGTGATGGACAACGCAGACGCACAGACCGGTGTCAATATAGTGCGGACAGCGCTTGAGGCCCCGATGCGCAAGTTAGCCAGCAACGCCGGGTTAGATGGTGCAGTGATCATTGATACCGTGCGTCGTATGCATGCCGAGAAGAAGACGAATGCGAATATCGGCTATGATGTCATGTCAGGTGAGTATGTCGATATGATCAAAAACGGGATCATCGATCCTGCCAAAGTGACGCGTGGCGCGCTGCAAAATGCCACCAGCATTGCGGCCATGATCCTCACGACGGAAGCTCTAATCACCGATTTGCCGGAAAAGAATCCTGCTCCAATGCCTGGTGGCGCTGGTGGCATGGGTGGCATGGGTGGAATGGATTTCTAAGCGCAAACGATAGTTTTGCGGCTGTTCAGACAGGGGGACAGGCTTTTATGTCTGTCCCCCTGTGATTCCTCTATGGCTGATTGGTTGGTTCTTCTGTAGGGCATGATCCGCAGTCCTTCGAGCAACTGGAACACGTCTCTCCTCGGCCTGATTCGCAAAGACCGTTTCCGCAGCATGCCCCACAATCTTTAGCGCATGTCGAGCAACTTTCTCCCTGTCCACTCTCACATAGCCCGTTTCCGCAGCATGATCCGCAATCCTGCCCGCAGGTGGCGCAGGTCTCGTTAAGATTCGGCTCACAAACCCCATTTCCGCAGCAAGAGCCACAGTCTAATTCACAAGCGGAGCAAGATTCTCCTCGACCCGGCTCGCATTGACCATTGCCGCAGCATGCGCCACAGTCTGATGCGCATGTGCCACAGTCTTCCCCATACTCTGGTTGACACACGCCATTACCGCAGCAAACGCCGCAGTCGCCGGGGCACGAATCGCACGTTTCATCCAGGTTGCAAACGGTGTCTCCACATCCTTTGCAACCGATCTCGTTACCGAAAGGTATTTGGCTGGTATTCCCATTTGGTGCGACAGAAGACGCGAAGATCCAACCGATTTTGCCGTCATAATCCGTCTTGAACCATCGTCTATCCGCGCTGTATTCCAACAGGTTGATGGTTTCCCCGATCTTCACGCCTCCGATGATGTCACAAAATGGGCCTGCTCCGCTGCGTATGTTTGCATCCACGATGATGCGACCAGTGATTGTTTCGCTGGATGTAGGAATGAGAGGACTATCCGAAGTCGGGGGTGTTTCTGATGGACTCGGCGAGTTTGTCAGAGTCGGATCAAGACTCATGCCGACTACTTCTACGCTGATAGCAGCGGCGGGGCTGGGCGATCCATCGGGTCGGTAAGCGACGACGGTTAGCGTGGCATCTCCCTCCTCAGTAGGTGTCCAAGCTAGCGCAACATCAAAGACATCCTGAGGGCCTGCTGGAGCATCAATGATTTTGATGGAATCGCCATTTACGAAGAGTTCGATTCGTGCGATTCCGGGACCACTCGTGTCTGTTGCCACGGCAGATACGATGAATGGTTCATCAAGTGGAATCGTGTCACCGGGCAAAGGAGATTGGATCTGCACCGATGGCAGAGTCGAGACAGAGCCTGGAGTATTGCACGCCAGAGATACGAGAATCAGTGCAACAAACGATAGGATAGGGGAGGGGGATCGCTTCAACATGGGGAGAATGTCCTTCGAATGGCTTGTTGTGACTGATAGGCGAACAGCTTTAGTCATTCTGCGATCTTCGCCAAGATGGAGGTATTGTGCAAGTAATACAGCCGCCAACTTGCCAGTGGTCACGCCTTATTGCAGTCGATCTCGCTCCCAAAGCTCATCGTGTCACGAAATCCGTAACAATACGTGTCCTTTGAAGCCATTTTTGTCACACAAAAAGTGAACGGAAACG
>JAHEME010000470.1 GCA_024643825.1 Chloroflexota bacterium
GACCGCCAGAGTCCACCCAGTTTTTGATACTCTTTACTGAGTCTTCAAGCGTATATCGCTGCTCAAACCCCAGTAGCCTCTTAGCTTTTGACATATCAAAGGTAATCTCACCTCCCTGGGCCATGCTCCACGGGAAGCCAGTTTCGACCTTGATCTCCGGGACAAGCCGCTGAATGATAGCCGCGAATTCCGTACCGCGGGTAGGAGCCGGACCGCAGCAATTGAAAATCTGCCCAACAGCATTGGGGTGTTCACCGGCAACGATATGCATGCGAGCGACATCGCGCAGGTCAACGTAGTGGCACAACTCCTCCATAGAAAAGTGAGGAATTTGGACACGTTCACCGCCATGCAGCATCTCGGCAAATTCACGCCAGCCTCGGCCGCCGCCCCGGCCACCTGGCCCCACCACGGCCGTTAATCGCAGTATAGCGACCGGCAGTTGATACTGGTGATAGAAGGTCATCGCGAGAATTTCCTGCATTCGTTTAGTTGAGGCATATATATCTCTAGGCCGGGTGGGATGCTCCTCATCGACGGGCATGTAATCGGGGGGACTGAACTTGGTAGCGGGGTACCATTCATAGGCGGAAATGCTACTAGCCAAAACAAAACCTTTTACCTCGGTTTCGCTTGCGTAAGCCAGCATATGGGTTAGTCCAAGCATGTTTACGGTAACCATCTGCACAGGATTACCAGTGTCGCCCGGCAGCGAGGCCACGTGGTAGATGACGTCGAACTTGTGGCTGCCCAAAGCGGCCTGGATCGTGTCCTGCTTGGTAATGTCACCTTTCAACCATACGCCCGGCATATTCTCCGGTTGACCGGAACGCCCAAAGACAAAAACCTCATCTCCCCGCTCTGCTGATTGGCGAACCAGTTCTCGTCCTACGTAGCCTGAACCGCCAACTACAAGTGACTTGGCCATAATCTTATTCCTCCTTCAAAACAGAGTACCTAGATTAATCTTCGGGTGGTAGTGGTTTATAGAAGGGAGGAATGATTTCCTCGTCTTCTGGCAACGGTAAATCTATCCACGCCCCCGTCTCCATAGATTTATAGATAGCGCACATAACTTCAACCGCTCGTGCTCCATCTTCACCCGATACTAATGGTTCCTCGTCGTTGATAACGCAATTCATGAAATGGCGAGTCATATTGGTATAGTTGTTTGGCTCGCGAGGCGGCACAATTGGCACCCAGCGCTTCTGCAAAGGGCGATGAATGTGATCTTCGACCCAGAACAGTTGTGGCCAGCGGTAATTCCGAATGATCTCCGGCAAGTCTTCGATGTTGTAGTCTTTGTTGGTATAGACTGCCATCGGCACACTTTGGAAGGGGTTGGTCGCGTCTGTCGATGTGAAAATGGTCCCCTCGGTGCCATACAGCTCCGTCACTTGCGAGACCGCGTGCGAGAAACGATTACAACTTACGCATCCGTAAGAACCATTCTCGTGCTCGAGTAACACCCAGACTGTATCGTCACATAAGGTGTACTCGGCAGGCATTGCCAGTCGCTTGGCAACCCCCACCGTTCGCTTGACCTTGCTGCCAACCAGCCAGGTCAAAAGGTCAATGGCGTGAGCGCCTGTATCCGCCAGTGCTGCACCGCCAGCAACATCAGCCCGAAGGCGAAAGTCGGTGGCCGCTACGTGGTTTTGGTAGAGGTGCCAATGCTCGTGGAGTGAGGCGCGTGCCATCAAAACCTGGCCGATCAATCCCGTCTCGATCAGTTGTTTAGCCCACTGGTTCTGAGTCCAGAAGCGGCGGTCGCAGCCGACCATCAGCTTCACTTTGTTTTCGCAGCAAGCGTTCACAATGTCCCACGCTTCTTTGTTGGTTACGGCTAGTGGTTTTTCAACCACTACGTGCAGCCCGGCTTTGGCTGCGGCCACAGCCTGATTGCGATGGACGTTATTGGGTGTGGCAATGATGACGGCATCCAGATCATCACATTCGGCAAGCATCTTTCGATAATCGGTATACCAGATCCTGGCGCCCCACTTTTCGGCAGCTTGCCTGGCCACTTGCTCGTTGGTATCACAGCAAGCGACCAACTCTGCGCCTTCTGTTCTCTGAATGGATGGGAAGTGGGCGATCTCGGCAATGCTGCCACAACCGATCACCCCAAAACCGGCTTTCTTCATGGCTTAAATCCTCCTTGATTATTGATGGTAGATTTATACGGCTAAACGCCTATCAACTTCATCACGGGTAGGCATGCGTGACGCAAGCACACCCCCGGTGCGCTCGATGATATTGATGACCGTTGCGGCGCCAAAGCGTGCCGACCACTCTATGTCGCCCGTATGCATGTATCCCACCAGAAAAGCCGTCGAGAACGAGTCGCCGGCGCCCGTGGTGTCTATGACCTTGCCACGATGAGATGGAACCCTTAGGATGTTATCTGGGGTGCCGACTACACATCCCCTTTCGCCCAAAGTAAGTAGGGCAACTTTCGCCCCCCAGTCCAGGAAAAGCCGGACGATTGCTTCTTCGCCTGTTTCAGTTGCCACTCTTTCCCGGCCAAGTAGATGTGCGCAGTCCTCAACACTGGCACGCACAATGTCGAAGTAGCTTAACAATTCACAGAGTCGAGAGGGTTTTTGTTGCTCAGTCTCATTAGGGTGTTCACGAGAATGCGCTCCCCCATAGCCACCCAGATCTATGGCAAGGGTAGCGCCTAGAGAGCACAACTGGATGATGGTTTCCAGAGGCACATCATGATCCATCGTGGCAATATAAAAGATGTTTGCCGCGTGATAAGCAGTAGGAATATCTTCGAATCGTATAGGGGGAGCTTTTTGCGGATAGCGTATTTCTTTATTGCCCGACTCATAGTAGATGAGTTCGCTGGCAGTTGTCCAGTTGCCTGGCTCGACCAATAGGCCGCTGGTATCTACCCCGGCCTCGCAGAAGGGGTGTAGCAGATCGTCAGGCATATCGCTGCCCACAGTGGTCACGATGCCGACTCTCTCTCCCAGTCGTGCCGCCACGACAGAGCCGTAAGCCACGGGACTCCCCAACACCGGCCCCAACGTCCGGTTGGGGAAGTATATCATTTCCTTGACAATGTGGCCTATGAGAACGAGATCAGGCCCTGCCTCTTTCATCTTTGAATTGGCTCCTATGCTGTCTGACCACCTCTACGCGGTTCGAACCCGAAAGCGACGTGCTACCTCTCGCGTGTTCCCTGGATGAACTCCTCCAGCATCTCCAGTGATTCCCTATCCGGGATTGGCTGAGGCGGGTGCTTGGAAAAGTAGGCCGAAGCAGAGGTGAGCACGCCACCTATGCCCCGATCCAGTGCCAGACGACAACATCGAATGGCGTCGACCACGACACCAGCAAAATTGGCGCTATCTTCCACTTCCAGCTTGGCGTCTACGATGATCGGCGCATCGCTGAAATTTGAGAGTTCAAAGTAAAATCGGGTCGTCTTTCGATCTCTCATATTCCGTACATGGGCGAAGGCGGCAGACACATCGGCATCATAGGGGATCAACGTCTCCAC
>JAHEME010000471.1 GCA_024643825.1 Chloroflexota bacterium
AGACCACCGGGGCCTACATCGTCACCGCGCTCTACAACGGCGTGGAGTTCACCAACGGCGCGCTCATGGATCCGAGTAAACCTGTGCTGGATGTCCCGATCACGCTCTATGAGACGACCAACGATGCCAGCGCAGTCACGGTGAGTTCGGCGCACTTTGTGGTGCGCGAACATCCCGACGCGCTGCTGGTGCTGGAAGTGCTGGTGTTCGATAACACCAGCGACAAGGTCTATCTGAGTGATCAACTGGTGCGCGGTGGGCAGCCGGGCAGCGTCTCGATGATGGTGCCTGCCGATGCTTACAGCCTCACCTTTGAAGAGGGGCAGCTTGGCGGGCGCTTCGTCGAAGCTGGGGATCGCATCTGGGATACGCAGCAGGTGCAGCCCGGTCAGAGCACCCATTCCATCATCGTGACCTACGTGGTTCCGTTCAGCGGCTCGCGCGATTTCGACATCCCCTTTGAGTATGGCGCCAAGCAGGTCACGGTGCTGATGCAGGGTGACTCGTCGGTGAAATCCGATCTGCTCAATGCGGCAGGCACGGAGGTCATCAGCAACGAGGCGTATAACAAGTATGTTGGGACCAACGTGGCGCGCGGCGATACGCTGCATTTCAGTGTGCAGATGGGCCTGGGCGCAACGTTCTCGCGCATTGCCCCGACGCTGGCGGCAGTGCTGGGCGGTCTTCTGATCATCACTGGGATTGTCTACTGGGTGATCCGCCGCCGGGAAGGGCCGGACCTGGCCCCGGCGCTGGCTGCCATGACCCCGGCGCAGAACATGCTGGCGAAGCAGATCGCCGATCTGGATGAGGCGTTCGAAGCGGGGAAGATCAATCGCCTTGACTATGAGTCACGCCGCGCGGCGCTCAAAGCCGAACTCGCGGCGGCGCTGCGCGAGGAATGAGATCGGCGTGATCGAAGCGGTCAAAGTTACCAAGGTATTCGGGCTGCGGCCTGTGCTGCGCGGCGTTGATCTGAAGGTTGAGCCCGGTGAGTTCGTTACCCTGTTCGGGCCGAACGGGGCAGGTAAGACAACGTTTCTCCGCATCGTCTCGACCCTCAGCCGCCCGACGACGGGCACGGTGAGCATTGCCGGATACCCGCTGCCCAAGTACGCTGACGAAGCCCGATCTCTGCTCGGCGTGGTGAGTCACCAGCCCTTGCTCTACGGCGATCTCTCCGCCGAAGAGAATCTGCGCTTCTATGCGCGCATGTACGCGCTGGAAGGTGACGCGCGGGAAGCGCGCATCCATGAGGTGCTCGATCACGTCGGGCTGGCGAAGCGCGCCGCCGACCTCGTCCGCACCTTTAGCCGGGGGATGCAGCAGCGGCTCGCCATCGCACGCGCCATCCTGCACGATCCGCCTGTGCTGCTATTCGATGAGCCATACACGGGACTCGATCAGGCAGCGGGCGAGACGCTCGACGGGGTGCTGAAGGAAGTCGCGGCGCGGGGTCGCACCGTGATCATGACCACCCACGACTTGCTGCGCGGCGTACTGATGGCTGACCGGGTGGCGATCCTCAGCAAGGGCGTGATTGCCTACGAGGAGCAGGGATCGAAGATCGATGCGGGGAGCTTCGCCGCCACGTACGCGGATGTCACCGGCATGGCGAGTTTGCGGTAAGATAGCCGAGATGATTAACGAAATTGCAGTTCCTACTAAAGAAATCGCCGAGTTTTGCCAGCGACACCATATTCGGAAGCTGGCGGTATTCGGCTCGGCGCTGCGCGATGACTTCAACCCGGACAGCGATCTTGACGTGCTGGTTGAATTCCTGCCCGGCAAAGGCGGGGGATTCTTCAACTTCATTGCGATACAATTGGAGCTTGGCAAACTCCTCGGACGTGAAGTAGATCTGAACACTGCCGAGGACTTAAGTCGATACTTCCGCCAGCAGGTAGTAGAATCGGCCCGGATAGTTTATGAATTTGAGATGGAAGAGAGCAGCGCATGACAGTTAACGACGAACACGACTTGCTGGGCCTGATGGAGATCGGGCGGATCTGCGGATTGACCCTCAAGCACATGCAGGAGCACGTGCGCGTGGGCATCACCACACTGGAGCTTGACCAGATCGGCGAGGCGTTCATGAACAACCTCGGAGCCAACTCCGCGCCCCGTGTGACCTACGACTATCCCGGTGGGACGTGCATCAGCATCAACGATGTCGCGGCGCACGGCATCCCCGGCAGCTACACGCTCAAAGAGGGCGACCTGATCAACATCGACGTATCCGCCGAAAAGGGCGGCTACTTCGGCGATACCGCCGCCTCGATGGGCGTGGGCAAAATTTCCGACGAGGCGCAGCGCCTTCTCGATGCAGCGCAGGCAGCTTTACAGGCAGGCATCGCCGCCGCGAAGATGGGGCAGCCTGTCAATGCCATCGGGCGCGCCGCCGAACAGGTGGCCCGCAACGGGGGCTACTCGATCATCCGCGAGCTTCCCGGTCACGGCGTGGGACACGGACTCCACGAACCGCCGCAGGTTCCCGGCTTCTACTGGAAGCAGGCCAATCGGAAGATGAACGAAGGGCTGGTGATCACCATCGAACCGTTCCTCAGCACAGGCAGGGGTAAGATCGAGGAAGACGGCGACGGCTGGACTCTCCGCACGACGGATCGCAAGCTGGTGGCTCAGTTCGAGCATACGGTGGTGATCACCAAAGAAGAGCCGCTCCTGCTCACGAAAGTATAAAGTCAACCCTATGGCAGTCAGCATCGAAGGCCAACAGACGGTCTATCAGGTCGCGCCGAAGCGCACATCGCTGATCAAAGCGGCGGCGGCGGTCGCCTGGAAGGACCTGCGAACCGAACTCCGCAGCAAAGAGACCATCACGGCGATGTTCGTCTTCGCGCTGCTGGCGATCATGATCTTCAGCTTTGCGCTGGAATTTGACCGCACCGGGCGCGCAGCCAGCGCCGCCGGAGTCCTGTGGGTGACACTGATCTTCGCTGGGACGCTGGGGTTAGGCCAGTCGCTAGGCCGCGAGAAGGATCAGGGATGCCTCGATGGATTGCTGCTGACTCCGGTGGATCGCAGCGCGCTGTACTTCGGCAAGCTGGTGGGAAACTTCGTGTTCATGCTGATCGTAGCCATCGTGCTGCTGCCGCTGATGAGCATCCTATTCGATGTCTCGTTCCTGAACGGGATGGTATTTGTCATTCTTGTGCTGGGTATCCTGGGCTATGCGGGTGTCGGCACACTGATCGCGTCGATGTCGGTGTATGCGCGGGGCCGCGAAGTGATGCTCCCCATCCTGCTGCTGCCGATTGCCCTCTCGCTGCTGATCCCGGCGGTGCGGGGCACACGCGGCCTGCTCGAAGGCGTGGCCGTGAACGAGTTGACCATCTGGTTCAACATGCTGATCGCCGCCAACGTGATTTACATTACACTGGCTTACATGCTCTTCGACTTCGTGGTCGAGGAATAGCAGGAAAGACAGATCTTAAACCACGGAGATACGGAGATACACGGAGGCAAGACAATTTTAAGCAGTTCTCCG
>JAHEME010000472.1 GCA_024643825.1 Chloroflexota bacterium
TGATCTGGCAGAGGGCGGGGTTTCTGTTCTCCGGCAGGGACGGCAGGTTACGGTCGATGCTTTGTATTTCTCAGTGCCGCAGTCCATCGAATTTCTGAGCACCGATGATCAGATCGCACATGCGTTTTATTATCCGCCGCACAACCCGGATTTTTCTGCGCCACAGGGCGAGCGTCCACCTCTGATTGTGGGGAGTCACGGTGGTCCCACCTCGGCGACGAACAGCGCCCTTACTTTTGAAGTCCAGTTCTGGACGAGTCGGGGCTTTGCGGTGCTCGACGTGGATTATCGCGGCAGTACGGGCTACGGGCGCGAGTACCGCCAGCAGCTAAATGGCGGGTGGGGGGTCGTCGATGTGGATGACTGCGTGAATGGAGCCCGTTTTCTGGTCGAAAAGCGGCTGGTAGATGAAAAGCGGCTTGCGATTACCGGGGGCAGCGCGGGCGGATTCACAACCCTCGCGGCGTTAACCTTCCGCGATGTATTCACCGCCGGGTCGAGTCACTATGGAATCAGCGACCTCGAAACCCTCGCCACAGATACTCACAAGTTCGAGTCGCGCTATCTGGATAGCATGATTGGCCCCTACCCGGAGCAGAAAGATGTCTACATCGAGCGTTCCCCGATACACTTCACCCATCTGCTGAACAAACCCATGATCCTGTTCCAGGGGCTTGAAGATAAGGTCGTGCCGCCCAGCCAGTCTCAGAAGATGTTCGAGGAGGTTCGCTCGCGTGAGCTTCCGGTGGCCTACATGACCTTTGAAGGGGAGCAGCACGGATTCCGTAAGAAAGAGACCATCAAACGCACGATAGAAGCGGAACTCTACTTCTACAGCAGGATCTATGGGTTTGTGGCCGCCGATGAAATTGAGCCTGTGGCGATTGAGAATCTGGATTGATGCTCCTGGTCAGGCAGCCCACTATCAGGATTGGGGATGGAAATTGGGTGGTTCAGCGGCCATAGAACGCGGCTTGGCTGGCAGTTGTGAGGGGCAAAGTTCCATAGGTCGTGCAGGGAACTTCCATACGCGGCGCACCGAATCAACGCCAGTGGAATCTCGTGGGAGACGATGACAATCTGCTCATTCGGGTGGAAGCGGGCAATATCATCCAGGGCTGCGAATACGCGTTGGGCTATCTCCGCCATCGTTTCGCCACCCGGTGGGGTTGTCTCAAACGGAGCTTTGTAGATACGGCGATATAAGTCGCCCCATTGCTCTTTGATGTCGCTGTACAGAATCCCCTGCCATTGTCCCTGATCCATTTCCCGCAGGCGCGGCTCAATGAGCACAACTGGAAGCCCCAACGCAGCCCCGACAATTTGCGCTGTTTGCATCGCGCGGCTCTGATTACTAGCGTAGATGGCGGCTGGCCTGACCAGCGGATCGCCTGCCAGATCAACCGCCGCGATGCGCGCTTGCTCGCGTCCGGACTCATTGAGTGGTGGGGCGATTACCGTGCCCTGACAACGGCCTTCGTCATTCCATACGCTTTTTCCGTGCCGAACCAGAATGAGATCTGCTGCCATAACATTCCTTTTCCAATTCGAAAGGATATCGTCTCCGGTATCCATAACCCGGAAATCGAGAAAACGTTGCGCTGCGGCAGGTGAGTCGTTCCCATCGATCTCAAGTATACTACTTGCACCTCTTTGAAGATTGGCATGCGCAGGCGGCATAGACAAAAGGACTCGTATCATGCCCAACGATGGGAAAACACCCGACTCGCAGGATAAAGCTCCTCCGGCTGAATTGCAGAGCACGGTAATTGGCCGCAAGGTTGAGATGGAATCGATTGGCACGATTTACGGTCACTTCTTGCAGCGGTCAACGCCATTTGGATTCCACATGCGCGACGACCATGAGATTGAGTTTCATGCCTTGCCCTACAAACCAGAATCCAGTGCTGACAACCCCGGCAGCTTGCTGTTAGAGAAGCCCTGGCGGTTAGTGCTGGAGATGTTGCAAGGGGAGAAGCGGTTAGTGCTTGGTCTGGATCTGTATGGCGATGTAATCCTGGGGAGAGGCGAAAGCAGCCTCGGACAAATCGTGGTCAATCTGGAACCATACGATGGCGTGAAATTGGGCGTATCCCGCGTCCACGCGATGCTGCGGCCTACGAAAGGACATCTATATCTCATCGATCAGGGGAGCACAAACGGGACGACGGTCAACGGGGCCACTGTTCAGAATGGGCTGCTGAATGCGGTCAAAAACGAAGACGTGGTTGCCCTTGGGGATCTTGTCTTGATGGTCTATGTGTTGGCAAGTCCGGGCAAGAGTTAGCGATCCGCGAGGCGGTACACAAACTTCAACCCCGACCATACTTCGTCAACCGCTGCGACTTTCACATCCACCAGACCATTGGCAAGCCCCATCTCGCGGATGATGTTCTCATCAAGATCGGTCTTCACCTTCGATGCCTTCTTGGGCCATGCAATCCACAACATCCCATCGGGGGGCAGGGTGCTTTTCAAGATCGGGAAGGCGGCCTCAAGGACGATTCTCTCGTTGGCAAAGAACTGGATGAAATCGAGGGGAACGCCTAGTTCCGCTAGCGCCCCGGCATTGAGTTCCCAGATTACAACCGCATCATCGGGAACGCGGCCCAGCGTATCCATGTAATTCAAAGGGGCATCCACAAAGGCGATAGCCATCCCTGATTGGAGGCCCAGTTTCTTGATCAACGGTGTCCCGGAATAGCCTGCGGACATGATCGTTCGCCTCCTGAGTCCGTGCTCGAAAAGAACAACCGGGCAGAGAGTGGCGCTGAGGCTGCTCTCTGCCCGGTTTGTGTTGTGCTTTGTTAGTAGGCGCGGGCGAAGTACGCCAGCCCCTGTGCAGATTCACCACACACAGTGCAGACATGCCCCTCTGCCGATTCCTGCTCATTCAGGTCAAGGGGAAAGCAGCGCGAACTAGCCTTCGTCTCTTCCTTGATCCGATCTTCGCACACCTTCGTGCCACAGTGCCAGATCAGCGCCCAGCAGTCCTGCACGGTCTCTTTGAGCGCATCGTACGTCTCGACGCGGTGCAGGTTGGCATCGCGGAATTCGGTGGCCTGACGGAGCATGTTCTCATGAATGGCTTCGAGCAGGGTTTTTACCTGCGAAACGACTTCGGCGCGAGGCACGAAGCTCTTGCCATCGCGTCCGGGAATGTCGCGCCGCGCCAGCGCAACAGAGCCTTTTTCGAGGTCTTTCGGGCCAAGTTCGAGGCGAATGGGCACGCCGCGCATCTCCCAATCGTTGTACTTGAAGCCGGGTGTGACACCTTCCCGGTCATCCAGGTGAACGCGCACACCGGCAGTGCGAAGCTCGTCAATGACTTGCGTGAGGGCCTCCATGACCGCGCCCTGTTCCTCATCGGTGCGGAAAATGGGTACGCCTACTACCTGAATCGGGGCCATGCGCGGAGGCAGCCGCAAGCCTTGATCATCGCCATGCGCCATGATGATCGCGCCTACCATGCGGGTGCTGACTCCCCATGAGGTCGTCCAGCAGAAC
>JAHEME010000473.1 GCA_024643825.1 Chloroflexota bacterium
ACGCAAGGGGCATTCTCCTGCGTTTGCTCTCTGAGCGTGTCATCGCAAGTCGTTGTACGCACAAAAGAGGTATCGAAATAAAGTTGGCTGCTCGTTGAATCGACACCTTGATGGGAGTTCGATGGATGATTGCGAGCCTTCACCCCATGCACTATACTCGCTCCACTGTTCCCTAATCATGCCGCTATGCTATGGCCGACAATAACAATCACAAGAATCAGGCACGTCCAACCCTGCCACCAGCCACGATCATTGATCACCCAGGTAGCATTGGTCTACTTCAGCAGGCGTTATCCTCCTGCAAACGAATTGCTGTAGATACTGAATCCAACAGCCTGCATGCGTATCAAGAGCGTGTATGTTTGATCCAGATTTCAACACCGAGTCAGGATTATCTCCTTGATCCGATCAAGCTCGGTGACCGAGCCGATCTGAGTTTCCTTGGGGATGTCTTCGCTAACCCTCGTATTGAAAAAGTATTCCACGCAGCGGAATATGATGTTCTCACGCTGCGTCGTGATTTTGATTTTCGCTTTGCGAATCTCTTTGATACGATGATCGCAGCCCGTATTCTGGGATGGGAGAAGGTAGGTCTCGCTTCTGCGCTTGAAGAACGTTTCGGGGTCAAAGCAGACAAACGCCATCAACGGGCGAATTGGGGCAAACGTCCCCTTGATCGTGAGATGATTCAGTACGCCCAGGTGGATACTCACTATTTGCTCTCCCTGCGCGACGAGATCGCGGCACAGCTTGCGGCTGGTGGATATCTGGATGAAGCGAGGGAGATGTTTGACGAAGTTGCCCAATCACAGTGGAGTGAAAATGGCGACGACACGCCAGGGTTCTGGCGCATGAATGGTGTGAAAGACCTTATTCCCCAGCAGGTCGCGGTGCTGGAGTCGTTGGTTGAATTTCGAGAAGCACAGGCACGCAAACGAGATTTACCCGTCTTCAAGATTCTCTCCGATAAGGTGCTTGTTCAATTGGCAACCGATCAACCAACCAATCTCCACAGCCTGGAAACCGTCCAGGGCATGACGCGTGGGTTGATCAGCCGATACGCTGATGGAATTCTCGCCGCCGTGAAAACGGGGCAGCATGCTCCGCCTCCTACTCGCCCGCACAACCGCATACTAGTAGATGATGCATCTCAACAACGCTTCGAAGTGCTACACACCTGGCGAAAAGAGAGGGCTGCGAAACGAGGCGTTTCGTCCGAAGTGATCATGCCCAAAGATACATTATGGAAGCTCGCCCATGCAGTACCAACCAGTTATTTACATCTTCAGTCCAGTGGAATAATGGGGCCTTGGCGGTTGAAGACCTACGGGCAGGAACTGCTGGACGTTCTCGCGCGGATCAACGAGCAGAAAGCCTCTTAGCGAAATTGGAGCCGCAATGAAGATCACCTTTCACGGAGCAGCACGTACAGTAACCGGGTCCCAACATCTAATCGAAGTCAATGGCAAAAAGATTCTGCTGGACTGTGGCTTGTATCAGGGGAAGCGCAGCGAGAGCCGAGAACGGAATAAGAAGCTCCCGTTTGATGCCCGCAGCATTGATGTCATGGTGCTGTCGCATGCGCACATTGACCACTCCGGGAATATCCCCAATCTTGTGAAGAGTGGCTTCAAGGGCGACATCTTCTGCACATCAGCAACCCGTGATCTGTGCGTTGCGATGCTCAGTGATAGTGGGCACATTCAGGAAAAAGATGCCGAGTTTGTCAACAAAAGGCTCCGGAAACGCGGAGATCCCGAAGTTGAGCCTATTTATACCCAGCAGGATGCAGCCAATGCGATGGAGCAATTTGTGGGATGTGGCTACCTGCGCCCCCGGGAAATACTCTCAGGGGTCACGCTCACTCTGCATGATGCGGGTCATATGCTTGGTTCTGCGATGGTGGCATTGGACATCGAAGATCAGGAGACAAAGCGAACTGTAAAGCTGGTGTTTTCCGGGGATATCGGGCATCCAGGAATGCCGATCCTGCGTACACCTTCCGTCTTTGAAGAAGCCGATATTGTGATCATGGAGAGCACCTATGGTGGGCGCGAACATCCGCCGATGGATCAGACACAAACAAAGTTCGAGGATACGATTCGGGAGACCTATAAACGGGGGGGAAAAGTCATCATCCCAGCGTTTGCGGTGGGCCGCACGCAGCAGATCGTATTTGCGCTCAACAAGCTTTATAACGAAAACGATCTGCCGCCTAACATTCCCGTCTTTGTGGATAGCCCCCTCGCTGTCGATGTCACATCCGTATTCCGCATGCACCCGGAAGCCTACGATGAAAAAGTAGCCGCTTACATGGTAAACGAAGACCCCGATGGCGATCTGTTTGGCTTCCCCCGGCTTAAGTACGTGCGCAAAGTAGAAGACTCGAAGACCATCAACGATCTGAAAGGGCCTGCTGTGATTATTAGTGCATCCGGCATGGTGGAATTTGGTCGAATTCTGCACCACTTGAAGAACAACATTGAAGATGCCCGTAATACTGTGATGATTGTTGGGTGGCAGGCTCCTTACACATTAGGAAGGCGGCTGGTCGAAGGAGCCACCGAGGTCCGCATCTTTGGGGAAGAATACCACCGTCGCGCTCAAGTCGCGGTGATGAATGGTTTCAGCGGTCACGCTGACCATTCGGGGTTGGTCAATTGGGTGCGAGCGTTTCAGACCAGAAAGCCCCGCGAGATTTTTCTGGTACATGGGGAGCCAACAGCAGCCGAAGCTCTCTCAGCAAGTTTGAAGAAGGATCTAAGCTATACGGGCGTACATATTCCAGACCTTCATGAGGAATTCATCCTCTAGTATGCGTGCGAGGTAATGATGTCAGAACGGCTGCGCTGGCAGGTTTGTCAGGTTGAAGTGGGTGCAAACAGCATGGGGCTTCTCAAGCAATTTGTGGCAGATCGAGAGGTTATCACCACAGAATTGCATGGGAATTGGCCGGGGATGATTGCAAAACTTGGCGAACAGGGATGGGAACTACTCTCTGTAGTCCCTAACGAATCGGGCCGGGGCCGAAGCCCATTAACGTACGTGTTCAAACGACCGCTATGATCTGGAAAGTTACTGAGGAGGCGCTCAAACAGAGGCAGTCTGGTCATTCCCGTCGGATGCTTGTGGAGCGCATTCTCTCATAGCAAACATAATTCAGCCTATCCAACGACACCTGGTTCGGATTGTCCCCATTTTAGGGAAACTTCCGCGAGATTGATGTTGCTCTTCGTTGAATACGAAAAAAAGCCGTAGGGCAAGCCCCACGGTCGTTTTGTTTTTGATGCCCCCAATTGGACATGCTCCGAAGCAGGGCATCGACTTTGTGACCTTCCCCTGATTTCCCGGACAGGAAAAATGTCTTAGACTGAGGAAATCAGGAGCAAGGAACATGAAAGAACGAAAGTGCCGGACATATACGAAGGAATTAGCGGGAAGCACTGGAACTGCTGGGAAACAGCGACAAGAGTGCGGCGCAGTTGGAG
>JAHEME010000026.1 GCA_024643825.1 Chloroflexota bacterium
CGGGGCCTCGATTACCGAGAGGCCGTACGGCTGGCTAAATGCCAGCCGGGCATGGCACGCCATGCCCCTACGGGCAAACCTCACGGATGGAACGTATGTTCGTAACTAAGGATACAACAGGTGGAGGAATTTGTCTATTGATCATTTGATCAATCCATCACGGATATATTTTTGAGTACAAAATCACGAAATTAACAATCATCGAAATGGATTTTTCGGTTGGAAAATAGTTGGCAGAAAACATGAAGAGAGGGGACTCTTACTTTGGAATTATGGTTTGTTTAATCTTGCAACTCTGTCATAATTAGCATAGACGTATAGCAAGTGAAACTAGATGGTGGGAGATAGATCGAACGAGGTGAACTATGGTTGGAATTACTGAACTATCGATTCAGGACTTTCGGTCAATCCAGCAGGCAAAGGTGCGTCTAGCCCCTGTTACCGTCGTTTATGGCCCAAACAGTGCGGGGAAATCCAGCATCCTATATTCGTTATTAGCTCTAAGAAACATTGTATTGAATCCAAATCAGGATGCAAATGGATTCTTCAATTTTGGCTTTGCTAACCTAGGTAGCTTTGAAAGCGTCTCCTTTGAGCACCATCTTGATAGTACCATTCAATTTGGTCTGACAAAGATAGCCAGTGGAATAGAAGTCACATACCAAATTCAGATCAGACGGCGGGATGGAGGCTTTCGTATCTATCTGAATGCAGGTGGCAATCGGGTCGAATCTATTCATCTAGATGTGACCTTTCCCTATCCAGGTGGTCAGCAGTCTCAAGAAATCATTTCTTTTGGCGGGGAACCCTATAAAGTGAACTGGAATGGGATTGTAGCTCAAGTTCAGGCTCACGAAGAGGCGGCAACCAAGAACGAAGCAGAACAGTTAGCGACACTGCTAAATTCCGTAGCCGAGTCGATCCGACAGATCAGCATTGTCCCCCTCAAGCGCGGGTTTACCAAGCCGCAATACTCTACAGTACCCGTGTCCCAGATGCCTACCACTGAGGATGAAGTCGCTACGTCTCTATCGAACGATAAATATCTTGTCTCCAAAGTGAGTCATTATTTGGAACAGATTCTTGGTAGAGACCTCCGTGTAAACGTCAACCCTGGCACTGCCATCTTCTCGCTGGATGCTACTGACAGAAATACAGGCGTGGCTTCGGAACTGGTCAATGAAGGTTTTGGCGTGAATCAGCTTGTCTATTTGCTTGCTAAATGTCTACCTCGCGATACCCGGTTATGCTGCGTAGAAGAGCCTGAAGTCCACCTGCACCCCTCTGCCGTACGCAAGTTAGCAGAGTCGTTTGTTGCCATGGCTCACAACGAAAATAAACAATTCCTGATCTCCACCCATAGTGAAGCCTTAGTTATTGCGTTTCTCGCGCTAGTGGCAAAAGGAGAGATCGCTCCTGCTGATCTGGCGTTTTACCATGTGACCAAACCTGATCGGATTACGATTATTGAACCTCAAGAAGTGAATGAGCACGGTCAACTTGAAGGTGGTCTTGCAAGCTTTATAGCAGGTGAGATGGAGGATATTGCCGCGTTCTTAGGCGTTTCCGAGTAAGGCTTCGAGCTATGCCCGGTCGATGCTTCGTAATCAATGACTGGTTTCTAGAGGACCTACAAGGTCAGAATGACGACCCATCAAGCGAAGCTCCGAAAAATAAGCAAATTGACGCAGCCAAGTTTCTCGACACATTCAGCCGCAACTCTGATCGCATCGCTGTCATGATCGGGAGTTCGTGGATGAAGAAGGCCTACCATATGATGAAAGTGAGTCGACCAGAGATACGGGAAACCAGCAAGATTCTGCAAAGCATACTTTACGATCCGGAAAAGTGTATTCTCATTCACCCAGATTCTGCCCCAGCGCTTTCAGCAGCGATCATTCAAGCGATCAATGATGACGATGATCATTACCTGTTTCAGTGCTACTTCCAAGCGAACGCCGATCTGTTAGTGACAACCGATCAAAGGTTATACAACTCCATTCTTGAGTCTCCGATTGACGCTGTCAGAATCCAAATGCGGGACGATTTTCTGGCCGAGTATCTGTGAAGTTTCGATAGCACTATCTCTCATCCACTGACCCCATCCCACTAACTACTTTCCAACCGAAATCGCGCTTTCGATGATTATTAAATCGTGATTTTGAGGCTAAAAGTATATCCGTGATGGATTGATCAAATGATCAATAGACAACCTCGCGGTTTCCTCGTAGAATTAGAATATACGTTCTAATCGAAGAAAACGGGAGGCTGATTATTTCTACGACACAACGATTTCGACACATCCCCAAGCTGCGGGGCGACCAGAAAGACATGGCGCGGCATGAGGCGCGGTTCAAGGTGCTGGCGTGCGGGCGGCGATGGGGGAAAACGACGCTGGGGATGACTCAGGCGGTGCGGCACGCGCTAAAGGGGGAGCGGGTGTGGTGGGTGGCTCCCTGGTATCACCTGGCGGCTGACCCCTGGCGGGCGTTCAAGGCGCGGTTCGCGGGGCTGTGGAAAGAAAAGCACGAAGGCGAACGGCGGATCGACCTGTGGAGCGGGGGATCGATCACGATCAAGAGTGCGGACAACCCGGATGGGCTGCGCGGCGTGGGGCTGGATTTCGTGGTGATCGACGAGGCGGCGTTCATCCGAGAGGAGGTGTGGTCAGACTGCATCCGACCTGCGCTGGCGGATCGGGAAGGGTCGGCGCTAATTTTGAGCACCCCGGCGGGGCGCAACTGGTTCCATCAGGCGTACGTGTGGGGGCAAGACCCGCTGGTGGAGGGCTGGCAATCGTGGCAACTGCCGAGTTCTGCGAACCCGCGCCTGCGCCCGGAGGAGATCGCCAACGCGCGGCTGATGACGCATGAGCGGAAGTTCGCGCAGGAGTTCCTGGCGGAATTTCTGGACGACGGCGGGGCGGTGTTCCGTAAGATCCGGGCGGCGACGACTGCGCCGCGATTGGACGGGCCGATCCCCGGACACCGGTATTTGATGGGGGTGGACTTCGGGCGGTACGAGGACTTCACGGCGCTGGTGGTGGTGGATGATACGGATCGGACGGTGGCGACGGTGGATCGCTTCGATGAGTTGGAATGGGGAATCCAGCGGGAACGGATCAAGGCACTGGCGAAGCGGTGGAACGTGACGAGCATCCTGGCGGAAGCGAACGCGATGGGCGAACCGAACATCGAGGCCTTGTGGCGGGACGGGCTGCCGATTCAAGCGTTCGAGACCACCGCCAAGACGAAGCCGGGGCTGATCGAACAACTGGTATCGGCTATCGAAGCCGGGGACATCCGGCTGCTGGATGAGCCGGTGCTGATCGCGGAATTGGAGGCGTACACCTACACGATGGAGAAATCGGGATACACACGGTACGGCGCGCCCTCCGGTGGACACGACGATACGGTGATCGCGCTGGCGCTGGCGTGGAAGCTGGCATCGACGCCGCGACTGACATTCGCGATTGCGGAGGTGTGGTAGCGAACCCCACGGTCATTGTGATGGCATGTTGAGCGCAGAGCCAACCTGCGGGATACTAGAGTTCCATCAGAACATGGCACAAGCACAGGAGCATGGATCATGACCACGGATTCTAAGACTGCCTGGATCGAGCAGGAGATTGCGACTCTCAAAGAACAGGGCCTGTTTACGAATATTCGCACCATTGAAAGCGCGATGGATGGCTGGGTGACGATCAATGGAAAACGGGTTTTGAACTTCTGCGCGAACAACTATCTGGGGCTGGCGAACCACCCGACGCTGCGCGAGGCCGCTAAGAACGCCATCGACCAGTATGGAATCGGGCCGGGGGCGGTGCGGACGATTGCCGGGACGATGTCGCTGCATGTGGAACTTGAGAAGCGATTGGCTGAATTCAAGGGCGTGGAAGCGGCGATCACGCTGCAAAGCGGCTTCACAGCCAACCTCGCTACGATTCCGGCGCTGGTGGGGAAAGGCGACGTGATCTTCTCTGATCGGCTGAACCATGCCAGTATCATCGATGGCTGCCGCCTTTCGCGGGCGGATATTGTGGCGTATGAGCATAACGATCCGGCTGACCTGCGCCGGAAGATTCAGGAAACAAAGCTCGATGGGCGTGCGCTGATTGTGACCGACGGTGTGTTTAGCATGGATGGCGATATTGCGCCGCTGCCGGAACTCTATGAAGTTGCCAACGAGTTCGGGCATCTGCTGATGGTGGATGACGCGCATGGCGAAGGTGTGCTGGGGCGCGGCGGGCGTGGGATCGTGGATCACTTTGGGCTGCATGGCAAGGTCGATATTGAAGTAGGGACGATGTCCAAGGCGTTTGGCGTGGTGGGCGGCGTGGTCGCTGGGAAACAAGTGATCGTGGATTGGCTGCGCCAGCGCGGGCGTCCGTTCCTGTTTTCGTCGGCGATGACGGTTCCTGATGTGGCGGCGTGCCTGGCCGGGGTTGATCTGCTAGAGCAAAGCACCGAGCAGGTGGATCGGCTGTGGAGCAATGCCGAGACATTCAAGAATGCGCTGCGTGAGATGGGCTTCGATACCGGGCACAGCCAGACACCTATCGTGCCTGTGATGCTGGGCGAAGCACCGCTGGCGCAGCAGTTCAGCCGCCGCCTGTTTGAAGAAGGTGTATTCGCTATGGCGATTGGCTATCCGACTGTGCCACAGGGCAAAGCGCGCATTCGGGTGATGAATACGGCAGCACACAGTCCGCAGGACTTAGAAAAGGGATTGGCTGCATTTGAGGCGGTGGGGAAGGAACTCGGCGTGCTGTGAGGGAGGGCGGATCAACCTCCTTGTAAGGCGAGCAACACAAAGGGCGGCCACATCAGGCCGCCCTTACAATTCGTCGCAAGAGGGCGCACACATCGGTGCGCCCCTACTAGAATCCCATGTAGTTGGCGGGGTTATCGGGGGTATGATTCCAGCGTAGCTCGAAGTGGAGGTGGGGGCCGCTGCTGTTGCCAGTAGACCCAACGTTCCCTACATAGCCACCCTTGGAGACAAACTGACCGCAGCCTACGCCCACATTGCTCAAGTGGGCATAGTAGCTCGTCCAGCCATTGCCATGATCGAGGACGACAAGCTGCCCATATCCCCAATCGGCGGGAACCCACCCGGCGAAAATCACCACCCCGGAATCGGCGGCAAGGGCCGGGGTACCGATGGGCATGGCAAGGTCTATCCCAGAGTGACCGGGATAAAAGGGCTGCACAAAAGATGCGCCCGGCAGAGGGCTTGAAAATACGCCCGTGCCTCCTGAGCCTGCAATGCCTGCGGCGCACGAGCCTGCCATGCTGGGCATGAAGGCATTGGAGCGCACACCCGTCACCGGATCGGCGACTTCCACAATAGCGGGCTTCCACAGATCGGCGTTGATCTCGCCTACGCCACCAGGAATGACGATTGACATGCCCCAGGGGGGAACCATCTCCGGCGTGTATCCATCCAACTCGTTGTAGGGGGAGGCGATGATAGCGGCTGAGTCTGCCCCGTATTTATCGGCGATTTGCTGGATGGTGAGAGTTTCATCGGATTTATGCAGAACGCCATCGGCGGGGAGTATGGCAAGATTCATGCCCGGTTGGAGCATGTGAACATCGCCATGAAGGGTATCGCCATTGGCCCAGAACATGGTGTTACGGTCAAGGTCAAAGGTGGTGGCGATACCAAGGAGGGTGTCGCCCGGTTTCACGGTGTAGGTCATCAGGCGATTGCGTGGACGATCCGGGATGGTGGTGAAAGGGACTGGCTGCCGGTTCAGAATGCCGCCCTGGGTGATGGTTCCTGACGCCGCCACTGCCGCCTGTGAGATCGCAAGCGGGCTATCGGATGACGGGCCACCGATGGCCTGTGACCCCAGCAGCAAGCGCACCGGGCCAAGAATGACAAGGGCAACCGCGACGACGGCGACAATCACAGAAACCGCCGTCAAGTGACGGTTTAGAAAATCGAGACCTGACTGGACGCCAGTGGAAATTCCAGATCGAGGTACAAATGGCTCATTGGTTTGCATAGAAGACGAACCTGCCTGCAACTAAAAGGCCAGGGAACTTGCCTGGCCCGTGTGTAATAATCGACTTCTGGGATGGTATCGCGCTCGTTGGAAGGCGTCAAGCGACGATTGCCTGACGATGTTCAGGTAGGGGAGTCCATCGTGTGTGTGTCAAGGGAAGCCGCCTGCTGGCGAAGATCGTCCTTGAGGGTTTCGGGAAGAAGGTTCCATTTGACGCCCAGCAAGGCTCCTTGCAGAGCATAGAGAACATTCACAGAGACCCTGCGTGGGTGCATGCGCTTCAACTGAAGATAGGCTTCAACCACCCCATAGTCGGCGAGGTCTTCGGCTGTTTCAATGCCTATGCTGGCGAGCCACCCGGCTGTTTTCTCTCCGAGATTCATCAACGACGTGATCGGGGTCATGCGGGATTCCTGTTCCCAATTTGAACGTACTTCCTGGCTGATGAACTTCAGCCAAATCTACCTCAACTACTCGCTGCTATGAGGCAAAGTTCAATTGATCGGACGAGGAATCCGGGAGAGATCGGCGGATGGAATTGCTGGGAGATGGTCGAGGTTAGGAGTCGTGCGGGAGTTTAGCCCAACCCACCATGAAGGCGGGAATCGCCAGCGTGCCTGCGGTGAAGAAGATCAGGCGGGCAGGCTCAATGAGCGAGGGAACAGCAATTACCTGAAAGGCGAACAGGCCGCTGATGATGGTAATCAAGGTTAGCACAATGGCAACGAGAAAGTTCCTCATGGCGACCTACCCGCCAACACACTGGACGGAAGCATCGTCAATGTAGCTATCGTTATGGACAAACGGCCAGATGCGGAGGTTCTCGAAGAACACGGTGGCGTGATCGCCCGTCGCAGTGAAGGTATAGCGAATCTGAATGAACTTATCGTAATGACCATCGCGGTAGGTGAAATCGCGGCTGGTGAGGATGCCAGAATCGAAGGCATCCGTCCCGCCGCCGGGATCGATTTTGATGCGCCAGATCGAATTATCCTGATCGTCCTGGGTGGCTGTATCGGAGGTATACAGCTTGCCATTTGTGCCCTCTGAGCCGATGGCGCTCCACGATTGCACGTAGGCGCTGACCTCGCACAGCTCACCGGGTTTGGTGTCGATCCGCTGATAGACTCCGGCCTGACAGGTGCGGAAGAAACAAAACCACTGCTGGGCAGATTTCCCCTCGCGAAAACGGCCTTCTACGTTGGCAATCTTAAATTCAGGGCGACCCATGAGAAGGTCAGGCTCGTTGTAACTGGGGCGCGCCGGGCTGGTTGTATCCCGCCGCTCCGCCGGGCAAGTGGTGGATGTATAGGGTATGTCGCAATAGAACGGTTCCCAATCAGGGAACACATTGACTTCGCCGAAGATCACGGGGCGGGTTGCCCCCTCAAAGCTCGGATTGTTCAGCCGGTTAGTCTCCGGGCGATTGGGGATCGGGGTGGTGGTCGGAATCCGTGAGGTAACAAAGGGTGTGTTCGTCTTCGTGGGAGTAAGCGAGGGCGTAAAGAATGGGTCGATGGTAGGCGTCAACGTGGGCGTGAGCGTCAGGGTTGGGCTGGGCGTGACGGTCGGGGTGGGCGTGTTAGTAGGTGTCTCTGTTGGCGTGTTGGATGGCGTTGGTGTGATGGTCGGTGTGAGCGTTGGCGTGGGTGTATAGGTGGGCGTATCGGTGATCGGCGAGTGAGTCGGGATTGACGGTGGTGTAGCGGAGCCTTCCGCGACTGATTGCTCTCGCACCGAGCCGGGCACACTACAGGCAATGATGGCCCATGCGAGCACGATAAAACCCACCAGCCCACGGCGTTGAAAAGGAATCGTGTGCCCCAACGATTTCATCTCACGATCTCCGTATCTTCTTGCGAATGGGCAGCCTCGTACCTCTTAGTGAGCCGCCGGGCCTGCTTGCGGGGACTCCGTGCCGCGAATGGCAGGAGCCTCTGCGGGCAGGCTGCTGCCGGAGTCAGGGCCGTCCCCGGCAAGGGAATTGACTTCCCGCTCGTCAGAGACCGCTGCTGTGATCTCGGCCAACTTCTTTTCCGCGTTTTCGCGCTGCTCGGCGCGCCACTGATCGATCAGGAGGAGGATCACGCCAAGGGTGATGGCGTGGTCGGCCAGATTGGAGATGTTCGAAATTTGAGTTCCAACCTGCACATGGACATAGTCCACGACGTGACCACGTATCAGCCGATCTACGGCATTGCTCAATGCGCCGCCCGTGATCATGGACATGCTCAGGCGGGAAAGCGAGGCATGCGACGGCAGGCGTGGGTAGCTGATGATGAAGATCAGGACGGTGATGAAGGCGAGCGCAAGGAAGAAATCGGAGGCAAAGGGAAACATGCCAAAGGCAGCACCACTATTGGCACTGCGAGTGATGGTGATGACATTCGCAACAGCGGGAATCGGCGACCATGATTCGCCGAGGGCGAGGGTTTCCACAACCCGGTTCTTGACCCACTGGTCGAGGGCGAGAATCCCGCCCCCAACGATCACAAGCAAGGCCCATCGTTTCGCAGTCTGAAGCATAGGTTTTCCCTGATAGCAATCTTCATAAAAACCCTGCCGAAGCAGGTAGGATCATGGGGATAGGATAGCCCGCGATGCGGCGAATTGCCAGTTCCAATGTCACCAGGGGTGCACGATTGGGGGCGAGAAACCTCACCCCGCGAAGTTGGATGGGGTAGATGGTTGGCTGCGGCCCCTTGCCGTTGGACGGCGAGGGGCGAGGTTACCTGAACTCACCCCTCGTGTGCGCTGGCTTCGGGGTGAGGCCAACTGCCCCCAACTATGAATGCATCCTGTCACCAGATCATGGATGCAGAGCAATTGTGACTTGCCCAAGGAGGATGCTTTGTGAGTAATCGCCGCCGCCCGCTGTGACATGAAGGCGAAGGCCGCTTTCCGGCTGGTAGATTCCTGCGACGAGATCATAGGTGCCGGGAGGGAGGTCGTCTGGGAGGGAGATCGCGAGACGATCTATGACTGGATCGCCAGGAGACCAGCCTGTCATGGGGAGCAGCCCATTACCGGGAATCCCGTCGTACTGCGCCCACAGGGTTCCGTCTGAATCGATCACATGCACAAAGGCTTTGAAGGAATCGTGAACTAGAACATCGGTGTCCCATTGAAGGGCAAGACGAAGAATACCGCCCGCTGCAGGCTCCAGGTCGAGGATGGATACTCCGTTCAGGTGGATGGCATCTTCCCACACAGCGCCCATCGGGGTGAACTGTGGATGCGCCGGGCCAGTGATGAATCGCATTTGATGCAGCAAGCCAACCCACGTTTCACTGACAAAAAACCATCGCCCCTGAAGAGCCAACAGCATCTGACGGTCGGGGTCAAGGTGCGCTTCGTCTACGAGGATTACATCGATGAGGCTGGCATCGGCCTGCGGCTGCACCGAATCCAGGGCGGCGGTGGCTCCCTGCAAACTGAGGGGCCAGACTGTGGGAGCGATGCTCTGTGCGTCGAATGCGTGCAGCATCTCTGCGTGGGAACGGGGGAATACGGCAACAATGTTAGCGGGAGGCTGCTGCTTCAGGTAGTCGGCAAGGGCTGCGTAGTCCGTGGTCAGATCGTGTGCATCGGGGACGGATGCGGTGAACACTGCATCGGCGAGATCGGCTTCGGCCCCGCTAACCCGGTACAGGAACATGGGACTCTTCGCTGATTGGGAACTCGCGATCAACTCAAGGTGCGCACCAAGCGGGTTCTCCGGCATGGGGGCTTTCTCACGCCCATCAAAAACGTATACTGTCTCCCCGGAGGCGATTGTCTGGGCGAAGAGCTGCGGCGGATTTGCTCCAAGCGAATCGAAATCTTCGATGAAGGCGGCACGAGGCCCAAGCAGCGAGGCTAGACGCAGGCGAAAGCCATTGCTAAGGACATAGAGGGGCTGCCCATCACCTTCACGCCAGCGGTTGGCAAGAAACCAGGTAAGCTCATCGGAGCCAGAGCCGCCCGACTTGCCGTCGATGTACTGTTCCCGATCCCAGCGCACCAGCGGAACCTGAGACGGATCGGCCATCAATTGGGCAGCGAAGGAGAATGATGGGCCGAGGATCAGACCCAGCGCCGCCGCTGCGCCAAGCAGGGGCGTAAGCGATCTTCGTGGCCCAGCCCACTCCAGAAGCCGATGAAAACCCAATGCTCCCAGCACTACCAGCGGCGGGCCTGTCGAGACCAGATAGCGCGCCGCAAGGAAACCAGTGGGTCGGGTCGCTATCAATGGGACTACGGCAAAGACAAAGCCCGGTATCACCAGATAGAGGACACCGCGACTATTCCCCTGTGTTCCGTTCCCGATGATGCCAGCCGCGATCAGCAGGAGCATCGGGAAGCCGAGATAACGCCAGTCTACTTCTGCGTAGTCCTGCAAGCTGCCCACCAGATCAAGGGTGCCACTACTTTGACCACTACTTGCTGTTAAACGCTGTAGATTGGTCTGGAGGACGCGGTAGGGGGATGCGCTGATCAGCGCGTCAAGCTGGATGGAGGAGGCTTTCGCCTCCGGGTTGCGCTGATGTTTCTCCACAAGGATGGAAGTGCGATAGGCCAGGGCGACCAGAATCACGGCAGCAATCAGGGCAAGGGTGGTGGTGAGAATCGACTTCAGGAGGGCGCGGCGCGGAGATAGGAGAATGATCCCGGCGATGGGCAATCCCAGATAGGGCAGTGCGGCGATCTTGGTGAGGTTCGCCAGCGCGAGCAGGATTCCAAGGGGCAAGGCCAGCCAGAGACGGGGGCGACGGGCAATCCACAGAATGAGAACGGTTGAGAAAGCCGTGAACGCCGCCAACAGCGAATCGGCGAGGGCCTGACGCTCGTGGAAGAAGGCCAGCGGGAGCAGGACATAGAACAGCCCCGCCAGCAGCCCGGCTCGGCGGCTGCCAAGCGACTTGCCCAGCGCGATGCAGGATGCCATCGTGACGGCACTTGCCAGGGCGGACAGCACGCGCCCCAGCCAGAGACCTTCGGGACCAGTGGGCTGAAAAAGGGAGAGAACAACCGGATAGAGCCACTTGCGAATATTGCCGGAGAACACCAGCCCATTCAGGACATCATGGGCGCGATCCAGATGGATCACTTCGTCAATAAACGAGGGCAGACGCAGCAGCGCCTCGGTGCGCAGCCACAACCCCAAAACGATGATCAGAGAAGCAATGAAGAGATCATGATGATCAGCAGATGGGGATTTGGTCCGTTTACGTGAGTGACTCCAAGACATCTACTACCAGCCCATTATCAGGACAACCTTCAGGAAGAGCTTAACGAGGAAGCCTACGAACTTCAACCAGTAGAGTCAACGGTCATGACATCGGTATAATTGACGTCCTTACTCTCTGCTTATAAAATAGGTTCATCCCCAGTTGATCTGATGATCAGATCATTGACAATTAGGAAGCTTCTGTGCGTCGAACCTCATTGAAATCTGAACTGCTGCGTTTCATCATTGCGAATGGTTACCAGCCCGGCGATTCCCTCCCCACGATCCAAGAGATCAGTCAGGCGATGGATTCGAGCGTGGCGAAAACGCGCGAATCGCTCGAAGTGGCTCGCGCTCTGGGCATGGTGGATATTAAACCGGGGCGTGGTACGCGCGTGAGCAACTACACATTTACCCCTGCTGTTACGTTGAGCAGCCTGTATGCGATTGGACTCGATGACCAGAACTTCGAGCATTTGCGGGCGGTGCGCAATGGCCTGGAAATATCCTTCTGGAACGCGGCTGTATCGAGCTTGACTTCCGATGATATAGAGCATCTGCGCCAGTTGATTGCCATCGCGCGGGAACAGCTTGCCAGCCAGCCGATTCAAGTTCCGGCTGATGTGCATCGACTCTTTCACCTGACCCTGTTTTCACATATCGAAAACCCATTTGTACAGGGCATTCTCGAAGCCTTCTGGGAAGCCTACGAAGCGTTCGGGCTGAATCTATATGCAGATATCGATTATCATCGAGAAGTGTGGGATTACCACGAACAGATCGTCGAGACCCTGGCGCAAGAAGATTATGATGAGGGGCGACACCTGCTGATCGAGCATATGAATCTGCTGCAACTCCGCGAGGAGCGTGAAGCGGCTGATCGTGCGCGTCTGCGTCCAGGTGGTTTTGAATAAAGCCTGCACTCATCGCCGAAACATGACATCGAGCAGCGTGTTGATCGCCGGCCAATTGGGGATCAACACGTTAGCACCATTCTCCAATGTTGTCCCGACTGCCATCTCCCGCGAGAGCACCTGACGATCCATGCCCTGCGGCCCCACCCACAACACCGCTGGCCCCAGCATCGCTGCATCCAACAATGTGAGATCGGTCTCGACGTTTGAGGTAAAGGCCAGATACACGGCTGGCAATCGACCCCAATTCGCTGGCTTGATCAATGTGCCCAGCAGCGAGGTGATGATCTGCTGCTGACGTTCGGCGCGTTCAAAGTCGCTGGAGCCATGCCGGATGCGGGCATATTGCAAGGCACGCGCCCCATCCATGTGCTGGAGGCCCGCCTGAAACTCGACTACTATGGTTCCATAATCCGGCGTTGGGTATTCGTAATCGATAAAGCTATACGGGACATCGATGTCAACGCCGCCTGCCGCATCAATGATGGCGACGAAGGCGGTGAAACTCAGGCGGACGGTGCGATCTACGGGCACGCCGAAATCCTGCTCAATGGTGGCGGCTGCCAGCGGAATCCCCCCGCCCGGTGTGGCATTTTCCCCGAAGATGTGGGCCGAGTTGATCCGGTTCTCGCCATAGCCGGGAATGGGTACATACAGGTCGCGGGGGATGGAGAGCATCCCGACATAGGGTTGGATGGGATCGACGGTTGCCAGGATGATCGTATCACTGCGGGTGACGACGCCCTCGCCTGGGCGGGAATCGAGACCGAGGATGAGAATATTGGTACGTGGGGGCGGCGCGATCACATACAGCCCGATCAGGAGGGCGGAAAATAGGATCACAAACAGGCTGCCTGCCAGCGTCAATCGGAAGAGAAGGCCGATACAGCCTACTCGCCGACGGCGGCGACGGCGCGGTCTGCGTCGATAGGGCGCGGGGCCAGCGGGCGGCT
>JAHEME010000474.1 GCA_024643825.1 Chloroflexota bacterium
TACAGTCCATGTTGGGGCAGAATTGTTCTTTGGGGTTCATTCGACACACTCCTTGGTCGCACTTGAAGTGTGCTGGATGAACCTTCTTTCTTCAAACCACGCTATTCTGTGGTGCTACCCTTCGGACATATTGCAACCATTTTCCACCCTATACAATATTCCCCACAATTAAGAGAATCAAAAACGCGCTGGCGGTCTTCTGCCCGGCGCGTTTTGTTTGAAGATGGTTCTCTCTAGCGGCGGCGATCCTGGTGTTTGCCTCGCGGGACGGGGACACCCTCTTTTTGCAGCGTTTGCAGGATGATCTGAATATCGCGACGCACGCGCGAATCGGCGGAGACCAGGTCAGCGACGCGCTCGCAGGAGTAGAGCACGGTACTGTGATTGCGCCCGCCTAATGCCTCGCCAATCTCGGCGAGGGAGATATTCGACTGTTCCCGCGCGAGGTACATCGTCACCTGCCGTGCGTTGGAGACCTCGCGGGAGCGATTTCGCCCGGCAATGGCATCGGGACTGACGCCGTAATAATCCCCCACCGCCGCGATGATGTCTTCCAGCGCGACCGTCCCCGGATTTAGCGTCTCCGGTTGGCGCTGCTGGGCGATCTGATCCAGGGCACGTTCCGCCAGCGAGAGGTTTGGAACCTCATGGGAAAGCATCGCGGTGGCGATCACGCGGTTGAGCGCGCCTTCTAATTCGCGGACGCTGCCCTCGGTCTCTTCGGCGATCATCTCTAATACTTCTAATGGAATTCGTTCGCCGAATCCGCGCATCTGCGACTTGATGCGCAGGATGTCCAGCCGGGTCTCGTAATCGGGCGGCTGCACTTCCACCACCAGCCCACCTTCGAAGCGTGAGCCCAGCCGCGCGTCGAGTTTGCGTACCGCGCCCGGTGGGTCGCTGGCAGCGATCACGATCTGCGCGCTGCCTTCAAATAGAGTATTGAACGTGTGGTAGAACTCTTCCTGAGTCGAATCCTTCCCAGCAATGAACTGGATGTCATCGACGAGCAGCACTTCCAGATCGCGGTACTTCTCGCGGAAGTCGCTGGTTTTATGCGCGCGGATGGCGGCTACCAGATCATTGGTAAATGATTCCGAGGAGGTGAATAAGACGCGGTGCTCGGCTTCGATGCAGGCGTTGCCAATCGCATGGAGCAGGTGGGTTTTGCCCAGACCGACCGGGGCGTGGATGTACAGGGGGTTGAATTGAACCGCCAACATCTCAGTGACCGCCTGCGCAGCGGCGACCGCCAGCCGATTGCAGGAGCCAACGGCATAGGTATCGAAGGTGTAGCGGGGGTTTAACCCGGTTTCGCCTGGACGCAGGGTTTCGAAGCGGGGTTCCGGGGCGACGTATTCCTTCATCTCTGCCAGCAGCGGGCCTGCTTCGTAGACTTCTTCCGGTTCATGGTGTTCAGCCCAGAGGACGAAGCGCACCTCGACGCTGCGCCCGGCGATCTGGCTGAGGGTGCGCATGATCACCTTCTTCAGCCGATGTTCGAGCCATTCGCGGGCATAGATGTTCGCGACACCAAGAATGTACGTGCCATCCTCATGGGCGATCAAGCGTGCGCTGCGCAACCACGTATCGAACGTCTCGCGGGGCATTTGCAGTTGGAGCTGCCCGTAGGCTGTCTCCCATATGGTGTTTGGATTGCGCGACGAGTCGCTCATTGAATCTGCACCCAGCTAACGGGACGATCAATCGTGCGCGGTCGAAACTTGCTCCGCGCTACTCTCAGAATTTAGTGGAATTTCCTGGTTTGTCAGGTGTGGTCTGAGCCATTTGCCAGAGGCTCAGAGCAGGTGTTGGTGACGTAGTTTCATCTTAGCAGAGGTCGGGGGCACAAACAATCGAAAAGCCTTAAAAAGTTACAAACTTTAAGGTTGTCGAATGTTAAAGAATTAGAATCGTGTTTGGATGCCGGGGTATGGGTCTTTACAACAATTTCCGCATTGACATGGCCCAATATACAGGGTGTTTCGGGGCACGTACAGCCGCATCTGCTCCGAATCGGGCTGGCGAATGATGTCCGAAGCGCAAATTTTCTGAATGTTAAAATTTTCTATTTGCGTCGCCCCTGTCAATCGACCACAGAACATCTGGTCTTTCGGGGATAGGGTGGATCGGTAGGCACAAAACCGGGTGCGATCTCTGGCATCGAATATCCTGTGCCGATGCAACTCCGGGCTTCCACTGCGCCCGGTTGATCCCCTGGGAGTTGAATTATGCCAGGCATTGACGCTTCTTGACAGTCCCTACCTCGGAAGATACAATTCCAACTTGTCCGGGCCTGTAGCTCAGCTGGGAGAGCGCTACAATCGCACTGTAGAGGTCAAGGGTTCGAATCCCTTCAGGTCCACAAATTTCGAAAAGCCCCGGTTTTGTACCTGGGGCTTTTCTTTTTGCGTTGATGTTTATTGTGATTTGGTATCTGAACAGGTGTTCGAATCCCTTCAGGTCGCCAAGGGCTATTATACGGTGTAAAGTCTAGGATTATGAATGCAGGTCATTCTTCCATGAGCGGATACCAGCCCGCTGATACTCTGTTACCCACAGGGAAGCCCACAACCTGGAATAATGAGAGATGCATCTGACCAGTCAAGAGGTTGAGCGATTTTATACTATCTGGTTTCCACTCCTCCATTATGTGAATCAGCAGCGGAAACTGGTGCCGTCATTCCCTAAAGTCTGGCGTGATGCCCACGTGCCGTCCGAAGTCGCTGTGCTGCTACGCGATGCACTCTGGAAAGATGATGGTCTGAGGAAGGCGTTTATCGCCGAGAATCCCGCGCATTTGTCCCAGGAAGATCTCGCGCTGGTTGAGAGCTGGCAACATCGAGTATCAGGCGATTTCTTCATCCTCCGCCATCTCAAGAAACACTCGATTTTTCTCTCTAGCGGATCGCCGCATGCATATGGTGTCCTTGGACTCACTGGCCCGATTGAAGAAGTCATCGGCCCTGAACTTCCAATCTATGTCAAGGCCGTTCTGCTACCATTTGAGGATCGTATTATCTACGATAGCCTATTGTCTGCATATCCCATTTACTTCGGCGCAGGCTATCGCAGCAGCTTCAACGATACCTACCGCGATATTCAGGAGCGTGAGGGGATTATCACCAGGTTGCCGCCACAAAATGACGACAGCGATCCTGAGCGGATTAAGAGCAGCAACAAGAAAGTTCTTGCCGCCTTTCAGAAGGCGCTTGGTCAGTCCGGCTTAAGCCCCAAGATGGTACAGGAGCACACTAGCCAACTTACTGAGTTTGCCAACAGTTTTCTGCTCAAGAAGATTTCGCCGAGTCTGCTGCTCGACATCACGCCGCAGGACTTGGCGACTTACCAAGCACAACGGAAAGGCAGCGTCAATCTCATCAGCTTCAAGAGGTTCATCTGGTTTCTGCGAGACACAGGACGCATGGATTGGGATGAAGCCGAGGGCTGGCTTGCTTTTCTCAAACGCAAATGAGAGATTC
>JAHEME010000475.1 GCA_024643825.1 Chloroflexota bacterium
GAGGGGGCGCCCCGCCATACTTGATGGCATTGCTGATGTAGTTCACCCAGACTTCTTCGATCCACGCGGCGTATCCGATGCTCGTACACCAATCATCAGGGAGGGAAATGACGGCTCCCGATGACTGGATCTCAATCTCCAACCGATCCAGCGCGCGCCCTACAATTTCGGACATGTTCAGCGAGTGTTTCGGTACGTGCTGCGTATCTCGGAGGCTTGCCATCATCAAGAGTTCATTGATGATCGATTGCATGGTGCGCGCACTCAAAACAATGCGCTGGGCGATGTGGTCGAGGCTTTCTTCATCCAGTTCGCGAACGTTAAGGAGAACGTCGCCATATCCCAGTATGATGCCAACCGGACCTTTGAGGTCGTGGGCCACGGTGTGAGCGTAGGCATCCAACTCGGTAATGAGCTGCTCGCGCTCCGCCTGAATCTGCTTTCGCTGGGCGATACTGCGCGCGAAGTTGAGGATAGCCGCCTGCCCACCGTACTTGATGATCCGGCTGCTGACCTCCACCGGGATTCTGCTTCCATCTTTGTGGAGGTACGTCCCTTCATACACGCGGGTTCGACTGAAATCCGATTCCCAGGCTGAGGAACCTTCATTCGTCTCCACCTCAATGGCGGCATAGGGAACGGTGAGGAGTTCCTCGTGCGAGTAGCCAAGCCGACGCGATGCGTGGCTATTGGCATCGAGGATCGATTGGTCCATTGCGATGATGAACACGGAATCACCCACCACTTCCAGCAAGTCGTTCCAGCGTCGATCTGCCTGATCGAGCGCGGAGGCAACATCCCGGTATTGATGTTCCAGTAACTCCAGTTCCGCGACGCGGCGGCGGAGGGTATCCAGTTCTTGCATGGTTCAGTCTCCACGAAAGGGTGCATCGTTATCGATGTAGATACGTTCGCCCGTAAATAGTTGGGCGGTGGAATCCCAGGGGAACCAGATGACGACCTTCCAGGTGATGGTCTTGCCGGTGGGTGGATATCCGAGCCAATCGGCGGTGTGGGTTCCAGTGACTTCGGCTTCTTCGACGACGCCCTGCGGGCCGATCACAATGTTCATGAGATCGAAACGGATATCGGGGAAGGCGGTCAGAAGCGTGGTGTAGAACTCGGCGGCGCCGTCCTTGCCGTGCCACTCGTCGCCCGTGCCGAGGACAGCGTACATGCAGTCTTCGGTGAGGGTGGCTTGCAGGCCGGGGATGTCGCGGCGATCCTCGGCGATGGAGTGATCCATCCACAGGCGGCGGATGGCTTTGTATTCCTTCGCATCGAGGGGGCGTTTAATCTGGGCGACGGCGGTGGCTCGCTGGGTGTTGGTCATGGGGGACTCCAAGAACAGTTATGGGTATTGAGTGATGGGTGATGAGTTAAGAGCAAACCCCAGTGTACCACAGGGACGGGACTCAGGGGGAACCGATGATTCCGCGCCAGGATTCGATGGGGTGGGCGTAGGTGCTGGTGGCGGTCAGGATGGCCCAGCCGAGGTCGGCGCGGTGGTTGATGTTGATCACGAGGTTATCGACTCCGGCGGGGAGCACGTTCTCCTGAATCGCAAGGCGGGCAACATCTGCCGCGATGGTGGCGCAGAGTTCGGCTTCTATGACGCCGCAGGGTCGGGACCAGACATCGATGAGAATGGTGCGGGCGACTTCGCCGCGACCGCCGGGGGTGAGGCGGCGTGAAATGGCGCTCTGGACGCCGACGGAGAAGATGCGGGGATCGGTGGAAAGGGCTGTTTGCAGGGGGCGGAGGACTTCGACTGTGCCGGGGGCAAATGCGCCGAGCAACTGTGAACCAAGCAGGGCAATAGATAGGGCGATCACGAGAGCCAGCCCGCCGCAGCCGATCAGACCCGCGCGGTACACGGCGGAGAATCGGGGGGGCTGCTGATCGTAGATGGGCAGGCGGACGACGTAGGTTTGAAAGAGGAGATCGTGCGGCCCCTGTCGTGTGGATCGATTGAAGAAGAAACCGTAGATCAGAAGGGCGATGCCGATGGCTGAGATCGTGCTCAGGACGGTGGACAGGATCGGGATGGGGAGAACCCAGGCGTTACCCAGCACGATGATACACAACACGGCGGCACGTCCGAAGGATTGGGGCGTATCGGGGGGGAGGCCGCTGCGGGTGACGACGCCGATCTTGACGAGGCGCATGCCGAGCGACTGCCCGCCCATGCGGTGTGAGATAGTCAGGCCAAAGTAGGTGATGCCAAAGGCGAGGCCGATCAGACGACCCCACGGCCCCAGCCAGTAGAACGCGCGGCGGAGGGGGAGGGCGAGAGCAAAGGATACCCCGGACAGCAAAAGCACATCGATGACCGCCGCGAGGACGCGCCGCCAGATTGGAGCGAGGGGGAAGGGATCGGCGGCGGCAACGCGATCCACGCCGCGCGGCATGTTGGGATCAGGGTTGTGATCGTGAATCTGAGTGATCTCCATTAGGGCTGTACTCTGCGGGATGAGCGGCGGGTAAAGGCGCGCCAGATCAGGCCACGGCGCGGCGCGAAGAGAAAGGTCAGGATGAACATGGCGGTGAGGGCCAGCACAATCGATGCACCGGAGGCGGCGTTGGCGTAATAGGAGGCGTACAGGCCAATCAGGGAGGCTATGATGGAGAACACTGCCCCAAGGATCATGATGTCGCGCAGGCGACGGGTGAGCAGGCTGGCGGTGGCGGCGGGGGTGACGAGCAGCGCAACGACCATCACGACGCCGACCGCCTGAATCGCGGTGACGATGGTGAGGGCAAGCAGCAGGAGCAAGCCATATCGGACGACATCCGGCGAGAGGCCGATGGCGACGGCGTGGCCCGGATCAAAGGATGTGATCAGGAGCTCCTTGTAACTGGCTGCTACAGCGATGAGAACGATGACGGTGACAATGGCGATCACGATGAGGTCAGGCGGGAGGACGCCGAGGATGTTGCCGAAGAGGATATGGGTTAGATCGCGGTAGGACTGCACCTGACTCAGCAGCAGGATGCCAAGGGCGAACAGGCCGGAGAACATCACGCCGACGGCGGTATCTTCGCGGACTTCGCCTTCACGACTGAACCAGCCGATGCCGAGGGCGGTCAGGACGGCGGCGATCAGCGCGCCGACGAATAGATTTGCGCCCACCAGAAAGGCGATCACGATGCCGGGCAGGATGGTATGGGCCATCGCATCCCCAATGAAGGCCATGCCGCGCAGCACGACGAAGGCTCCCAGCACCGCGCAGCTAATGCCAACGAGAACTCCGGCAGCCAGACCACGCTGCATGAAGTCGAGCTTGAAGGGATCAAGCAGCAGGCTAATGACCGTTAGCAGCATCCCATATCCCTTCGTGGGTGTGGATGTGGACTCCGTAGGCTCGGAGCAAGGTTCGGCCGGTGAGCACATCATCGACGGGGCCATCGGCGATGACGTGGCGATCCAGGAAGATGGCACGGGTGAAGTGCATGGGCAGCACGCCGAGATCGTGGGT
>JAHEME010000476.1 GCA_024643825.1 Chloroflexota bacterium
GTGGTTCCAGAAGATCGAGTCACAGGCCGCACGGGTCGCCGACTGGCTGTCTGTGGGGCATCGTGGAGATGCGGCAGCCATCCTTGTGATTCTGCTGGGGATCGTGGTTGTCATGGGCCGCCCACTGATCGCCCCCTCGCTGTTTGTTCATGCTGAGGATGTTCGCGCTCTGTTTTACCTATCAGAACACTACGCGACTCAGACTCTTCGGGCTGGCAAGCTTGCCCTGTGGAACCCCTATATGTTCAGCGGCCAGCCATTCCTCAGCAATCCCCAGACCATGTCCCTGTATCCGACTTCTCTGGCACTGCGCTTGCTGCTCCCGGTCAATCTTGCGCTCTCCTGGAGTCTTGCGTTTCACTTCGCGGTGGCCGGGATCGGGATGTACGCGCTTGCGCGGAATTTGAAGCTCCCCCGCTGGATCGCGCTGATCTGTGCTACTGCTTTCATGCTGAATGGAGAAATCGCAGCACGCATTTTTGCGGGACATCTCATGGTTACCGCTGCGATGTCATGGCTGCCTGTATCCTGGCTGCTGGTAAAGAAGGCACTGAATGATGGGAAGATTGGCTACCACATCGCTGCTGGCCTTGTGTTAGCCGTGATGGTGCTGGCTGGACACCCTGCCGTGCCTGCATACAATCTGATCTTTCTGAGCCTATACGCCATCTGGGTGGGTATTATGCGGTGGCTAGAGCACCCTGAATGGAGGCCAGTCGTTCTGATCGCAGGGCGCTTTGTGGCGATCCTGCTGCTGATGGTTGGCTTCAGCGCGATTCAACTACTTCCATCCCTGCTTCTGGCTCGTCAGGCTTCGCTGGATAGTGGTTACAATCCTGGTTCGGCCACAGCACTGTTCATCGCCTGGAATCAGCTTCCATCCCTCATTTTTGTTTCCAGGAAACGCTTCTTCTGGGAATTGATACCCTATCTCGGCTTTCTCCCACCTTTGCTCATGCCTTTTGCGTTCATTCCTGAACAGCCTCGGCCCGTTACGAGGTTCCTTGCGTTTGTGGCAATCCTCGCTCTGGTCATCGCTTTTGGGCAATCACTTGGCCTGTATACGCTGCTTTATACTCTCTTTCCACCCTTCCGCGTGCTGCGCGTTCCTGCCCGTGCTCTCGTGATGTGGGTTCCTTCGATGATCATCCTCGGAGGGTTTGGCCTTCAGGCGATGGCGGATCGATCCGCCAGGCATCCGGGCCTTGACCACCTGGCACGGTATGTGGGTCTGGCGCTGATCGGCGGGGGCGGGCTTCTGCTCGGCTCGGCCCTGTATGGCCTCTCGGTGACAGCCGGCTGGACAGGAAACCTCCCTCTGCCTATTTCTCTGGGAGTCAGTCTCAGTCTTATGGTACTGGTAGGCGTAACTGTTCAATTCACGGCAGGAGCCTACCTGCCTCTATCTCTTCCCCGCTGGCGATCCTCATTTCTCCTTCCCGGAGTCTTCGCACTGGCTGTACTGACTGGCTTCTTCCGACCGGGCATCCAGCCTGGTTATGGGTTTGCTCTCTCCGGTGGGCTGCTGTTTGCCTGCGGCGGGTTGGCCGTCTTCTACATCCGATCTGACACAGCGCGCCTGGCGGCGATAGCTGTTGTGTTGGTGGTTGGGGCGGATATGCTCTGGTATGCCCACTATCTCATCATCCCGGAGAGTCCACAACAGGCGGGCTGGGTTGACTTTCCCTTGAGCACATCCGACATCCAACCTGATCAGGGGCGCGTTCTTGTTTTTGGGTCTGTCGAAACAATTACCATCTCGAATCTACCCATGATTGCGGATGTCAGCAGCATTGGTGGTTATGACCCGGCCAAACTGGGGCGCTATAGCGCTGTCATGAAGCAGATCCCTGGCTCGTTGGCCCAGAGGGAGATCGTCGAGTTTGACTCTTCCCTCTCTGACATGCGGGTGATCAACTTCCTCAGTGCCGAGGATATTGTCTCCATCATGCCGCTGGACGACCCTCGCTTTCCCTTCGTGAAGCAAGCTCAAGGATACTACGTCTACCGCAACCCGGACGCCATGCCGCGCGCGCAGTGGATCGATCATGTGGAAGTCATCCCGAATCAAGAGGAAGCGCTGGCGGCGCTGCGTGATCCGGGCTTCGACTTGAGTTCTACGGTGATCCTTGAGCAGCCAGTATCCACCATCCCGGAACCGGGATCAGAACCATCTACCCTGCGGGTTGTGGGGTTCGATGCGCCCAGCGGGTTATTAGCCGTCGAAGTAGACGCGCCCAGCGCCGGGATTCTGGTCTTGAGCGAACCCTGGTACAGCGAACGGCGTGGGTTCATCGATGGGGAAGAAGTCCCCGTACTGAAAGCCAACGTTGCCTTTTCAGCGTTCGAGGTTCCGGCGGGCCACCACCGGGTAGAGATGCGCTATGTGCCTACTTCATTTTATCAGGGGGCGGCGGTGACAGGCTTCACGGTGCTGGGATCCGTTTCTCTGTTGATCGGTTCTGCCATCCGGCGGCGGTAGCAAGTTGCAGATGGCGACCTCAACGGATGGGATCGTGTGGACGAAGTACAATGACCCCAGCACGAATGAGCCGGAGTTCGCGGAGAGCGACCCGGTGTTCCGCGCCAATGGCTCCGGGTGGGACGTGGGGCTGGTGTGGCAGCCGAACGTGGTGTGCACCGACGAGGGTTGGGTGATGGTGTACAAGGGTGCAGAGAGCGTCAGCACAGGGCAGTTTGAGCACGGATTGGCGGTCAGCGAGGATGGTGTTCACTGGCGGCGGCCCTTCGTGGGGCCGTCGTTCAGCGCGGCGGATACGCCCGGAGGAATGCACATCTGGTATACGAATCTGGTCTATGCAGATGGCACGTACTACTTATTCTACGAACTGGCGAAGGATGCCAACAGCGGGCGCACGAAGGTGTATGTGGCTGTAGGGGATGAGCCGATCACCGCGCCGTGAGAGTCTGCGGATTGTAAGCCGCCCGGCTCGTATACACCGCCTGCTATCTGCGTTAAAATCAGGGTAGCAGTTTGTGCAAGATGAAGATGCAGGAGGTGGATTATGCGAGTTGCACTACGCCGAACGAATCAGGTGGCAATCGTCACCGCTTCGGCCATCGTCACTACCGCAGTGGTCGCTGCGACCAGATCCGCAGGCTGGAGAGTCGTCGCCGCCTTCATCGCGGGGGCGGGCATGGCGGCGACCGTGCAATATATCATCATGACGAATATCGCGATACGTCGGGCTGCGGAAAAGTAGGCTGGCGGGGATGTTTCATGCCTGGCATAAAACATCCCCGCTTCCCGGTTATTCTTCCGGCGGGCCGATGTTAGAGAGCATCCCAAACGGGCCTATCCCACAATAGGTCCGGTAGATGTGGCTCCGGTTGAATGCTTCATCTGCTGATTGCACACTTTTTCCGAATGACTATACTGTTTGCTCATCGCCAATGAGTATGGGGGAGATAGTCATGAAGAAACATTCTATCGTCGTCTTGATTCTGATCTTTG
>JAHEME010000477.1 GCA_024643825.1 Chloroflexota bacterium
GCCGCAGATTGATCCAGTGTGCGACCCACAAGGAGAGAATTTGTTGAACGATCCCAAGCACACCCGGCTAGTACTTCCCGGCCCGGTGGAAGTTCGGCGTGAAATTCTGGAAGCACAAACGGCATGGATGATCGGCCACCGTACTAAAGAGTTCGCCGATCTCTATGCACGTCTCGAATCAAAACTTCAGCAGACGTTTCTGACGGAGAACCTCGTCATTGTCAGCACGTCTTCCGGGACGGGGCTGTGGGAAGGCGTTTCCCGCAACTGCATCCGCGAGGGGAAGAAGGCGCTGCATCTGGTCAACGGGGCATTCAGTGACCGCTGGTCGAAGGTTAGTCAGGAGAACGGCAAGCAGGTGGATGTGGTGGAAGTTCCCTGGGGGGAGGCCGTTCACCCGGATATGGTGGCGCAGGCTCTCGCCAGTGAAACGTACGATGCCGTGTGCGTGGTTCATAACGAGACGAGCACAGGCGTATTGAACCCGGTAGCCGCTATCGGGGAAGTTGTGCGCAAGCACGCCGACACCCTTTTCTGTGTGGATTGCGTGAGCAGTTTTCTAGGGGCGGAGCTTCGGGTGGATGCGTGGGGCATTGACGTGGCTCTGACCTCTTCGCAGAAAGCCTTTGCGCTGCCGCCGGGACTCTCGTTTGCCACTCTGAGTGAACGAACCCTCGCACGAGCGGAGCAGGTCACCAATCGCGGCTATTACTTCGATTTCTTGGAACTGGCAAAGTATGCTCGCAAGAATAATACTCCGGCCACTCCTCCCGTCTCGCTGATGTTCGCTGCTGATGTGCAGCTAGACTCGATACTGGAAGAGGGGATAGAGGCTCGCTGGCGGCGTCATGAGACAATGCAGAACATGGCGAGTCAGTGGGCACTGGATCACAACTTTGGACTATTCGCGGAAGAAGGGTACCGATCTCCGACCGTGACAACCGTCGCTAACACGCGCGGGGCAGATGTGGCAGCGATGGCTGAATTCATGCGCAGCAAGAAGGGCTTTGCGATGGATACCGGCTATGGAAAGCTCAAAGGGGAAACGTTCCGTATTCCGCATATGGGTGATCTTCAGCCAGAGACGCTACAGGAATTCCTTGACGGTCTCACCGAATTTCTGGGCAACTGACCCATTTTATCCTTCCACCATCTGAGGGGGCCGATCATAGCTACGTATAACGTCCTGATTGCCGATAACGTCCATGCGAAGGCCGTCGAGGTGCTGACGGGCACGGAGGGTGTGCATGTGCTGGCTTCGGGCGGGCTGCCGCGCGAAGAAGTTCTGAGACTCATCGTGGAGGCGGATGGGTTGCTGATCCGCAGCACCACTACGGTAGACCGAGAGATGTTCGAGGTCGCAGCGCGTCTCAAGGTAATCGGTCGTGCCGGAGTTGGCGTTGATAATGTTGATCTCGCAGAAGCTACTGCGCGGGGTGTCGTGGTGACGAACACGCCGGATGGAAACACCATCGCTACCGCTGAATATGCCTTTGGGTTGATGCTGGCACTGGTACGGCATATCCCTGATGCTCACACATCGCTGGGATCGGGGAAGTGGGAGCGCAAATCGTTTGTAGGGATGGAACTGCGTGGCAAGACGTTGGGCATTGTGGGGCTAGGTCGAATTGGACGCGCACTGGCTCGCCGCGCCGCTGCCTTTGAGATGACGGTCATCGCCTACGATGCATTTGAGGCCGCGCGGGAAATTGCTCAATCGGAGGGGTTAGTGTTTGAGTGGGCATCACTGGAAGAACTCTATGCATGCTCTGATATGATTAGCCTGCACCCTTCGCTTACTACCGAGACACGCGAGATGATCAATGCTGCTAGCTTGCAGCGCATGAAGCGAGGTATATTCCTGATCAATGCGGCGCGGGGGGCACTCATCAACGATGCCGATCTAGCAGCGGCGCTTGTCAGTGGGCATGTGGCTGGGGCTGCCATTGATGTGTATGCCGAGGAACCGCCACCCGCGGATCATCCGCTGCTGCATGTGCCTAATGTGATCCATACACCACACCTCGCGGCGAGCACTGAAGATGCGCAGATCAACGTTGCCATTGATGCGGCACAGCAGGTTGCCGACGCCCTGATCAAGGGCGAGTATCGCAACGTCGTTAATCCGTCAACACGGTGAGAAATCAAAACGCGACCCTGAAGCCGATAGCCGGGGTCGCGTTCACATTTTTTAGGTACGTGTTTGAAAGTTTACTAGACCAGTTTCTCAAGATCGGTTACTGCCCGACCCATATCCAGGAAAATCAAGCCAAGTTTGGCATCTTCCCTCGCCAGCACGGTTAGAACCGCCTCCAGGCCAACTGCCATAAGCACAACGTATCCTTTTTCGCCCTTTATGTAGACCTGGTCGAGCGTACCCCGCCCCAGTTCAATGGCGATTCGTTCACCGAGGGAGAGCATCGCTGCTGACATTGCGGCTACGCGATCTTCTTCGACATCCGCGGGCATCGAAGAAGCCATGCTCAACCCATCCACACTGACGACAGCGGCGGCTTCTACTGATCCCTGGGAACTGGCTTGCAAATCGCGCAGCCGTTGGATCATCTGTTCCGTGCGTGATTTAGCCAAGGCGTACTCCTAAGTGATGAAGATACCTGCTCATTGATAAAACAACATGTTTGTCTGACGACAATGAATGCTTACGATCCAGAAGGCTACTCAACTGGGACTTTCTCAATCATGAAGATGCAGTTGGTGTCACCCTTCGCTTTGCATTCGGTTTCTTGAATACGGAACTTCTTATTGTTGCTGATCCAGGCGAACGCTGCCTGAAGTACGCCCACTGCAAGATGGCACACCGCTTCATCCGACTTGCGGTTCCAGCACACCGGGCAGCGGGTGATCGTCCAGATCCAGTGTTTCTCGTCTTCACTGATTTCAACGACTTGATCGCTGACCGCATTGAAGAACTTGGAGAAGAACTCCAGGCCGATCTTGGCTTTTGCTTCCAAAGAGCCGACCTTCATCGCAATCTGGGCGGCGTTAGCAACGCTTTTGAATTGGCTCAAGCCATCCTTGAAGGACTGCTCCCCGGCACGGGTGGCAAACACACGCGCGCCGCGATTGCCGTACATATCCCAGATGCCTTGCTGAAGCTGCCCGACCCGTTCAAAGGGAAATTCCTTCTTCATGTTGTCGGGCGGATAGTTATCGATGTAATCCTTCATGTCGGACAGATTCAGCAAGGCGTTGACACCTTTATCGCCCATGACTTCTTCTGCTGACGTGAAGACAATGCGTGCCCATTTGTTGGGATAGTAATAGACTTTATCATCTGCCTTCGGAGCTTCTGCCTTGGTTTCAGCAGGTTTGGCAGCGGCCTCCACGGGTTTCGCTGCCGCAGGTGATGCTTCGGCGGGTTTGGCAGCGGCCTCCACGGGTTTCGCTGCCGCAGGTGATGCTTCGGCGGGTTTGGCAGCGGTCTCCACGGGTTTCGCTGCCGCAG
>JAHEME010000027.1 GCA_024643825.1 Chloroflexota bacterium
GCTGTATATCGTGGTCAGCGGGGCCATCGAATTGAGGATCGCGCTGGATCGGCTCGGCGCACGCCATGCGGGCATCTGTACGCTGGTGGAGGGAGAGATGCTCGGCTGGTCATCGTTAGCCGAGCCGTATACCTACAGGTTGGGCGCTGTTGCCCTGACCGATTCTCGCCTTGCGAAGTGGCAGGGGCCTGATTTCTGCGCGCTCATGGAGAGCAATCCCGCCATCGGCTATATGTTGATGCACCGCATCGCGCAGATCGCAAGTGGTCGAATGCTGGACATCTGTGTGCGGTTTGCCAGTCTGGTGGACGGAGATCGGTGGCAGGGCTTCAATTAGCAGATCCTGCACGAACGGTGGCTTGACATTGGCTCCGAGGATTGGCCCCCTGCAGGTGGCAGGCCGAACTGCTCTCGCTCGTTCGGGGTCAACTCGCGGAAGACGCCGCATTCTTTTGCGTACGTGATCAACTCTTCGGTGGACTGCTACACTCGCCAGACCCCAGATCGGGTGGATTGATTGATGGAAAATACTGCGACCGCGATGTACTTCCCATCTGGTGCCCATCGCGGAGTCACCGACCAGTTATTGGGGGGTAGCAAGTGTGAGTAGTTCCTCTCCGGTCGCGGCGTCCCAGATGCGGGTGGTGCCATCGGTGCTGCCAGTGACAAATCGAGTGCCGTCCGGTGACGAAGTCTGCTGGAACACTTGTCCGGTATGCTGATGGATGGTCAGCAGCGGCTCCCCGGTCTGGAAATCCCATATGTTGAGCCGCCTAGACACCTCCACCATGCCATCATCGATCTTCGTGCCATCAGGGGACCATGATAGACCCCATACAAAATCGCTAGATTCGTTGGGGAATGGGTACGCGCGCGCCAGATCTCCCGTCCCAGCATCAATGACATGGACGGGGTCTGCACCTGTCATATCGCTAAAGAGAAGACTATTGCCGTCGCCAGCAGATAGTGATCATCGGGGGAAAAGCCGCCGTGCCCTCACCGACGATTATCTGGGTGATATTCTATCACCATCTGGCGGGTCTTGATGTCCCACATGACCAGAGTGCCGGGTACGGTATCAGCCCACCACTCGCCCGTCTGCACCGTGAAATAGCGTGACCAGTAGGTCCAAATGGTGCCAAAATACGAATCCGGCAGGCTGAGAAAGACGGTGCTGGGATCTCCGTTCCAGATGCGTGCTTCGCTGCCAGCCCCTGCGCTGGCCAGCCAGTTGTCAACGGGTGACTAGGCCAGGGTGGCAATGATATTGCTGTGGCCGTTGAGTTCGGTCAGCACCTCACCCGATTCGATCTCCCAGAGTCGGAATCTGTACTACAAATGGAGCAAGGGCTTTCTCGAAGTGGGCAAAGCCCGGCTACAAGGGGACACCCAGCGTCAGGCGAGCAGCGAGGGAGTATGAGAACAAACCATAACAAAAAAGGCCCCTGCGGAACGGGGGCCTTTTTCGAAGTGCCTTATTTAGAGCTTGGTGACCATAGCGGCCTTAGGCCCCTTGTCACCGGGTTCCACTGCGAACTCAATCCGGTCGCCCTCATTGAGGTTGCGGAAGCCTTCAGCCTGGATAGCGGTGTGATGCACAAAGACATCCTTGCTGCCATCGTCGGGTGTGGCAAAGCCATAGCCCTTCTCGCCGTTAAACCACTTCACAACACCTGTAATACGATCTGCCATGGGAAGTTTCTCCTTACCCAAACTAATGTGATGTAGATCGGGCAGGGACTTCCAACAAAAAAGCCCGGCGCGAAGGCCGGGGCAACTTTTCGATTTCAAGTCTGTACCTGCACTCTACCTATCAATAATTATACCCTAAACCGTAGATTTTGACGAATACTGGGTGCTGCCGATTGCGCTAAATTTCCACGAGGAATTTCACTTTATAGGTTGACGGATTTTTGGAAAAAGCGTGTCAGGTTCTTGTTGTAGCCAATTAAAAGCGACCCGGCTATAATAACGACCACCCCGCGAGGTGAAGAGGAGTCCGTCCGCATGAATAGTAACGACCAAGTTCTGGACCAGTCTGATTCGGCAGGTCAGGCTGCGGAAACCGAAGTGCCACGTTCGGATGAGGAATCTGCTGCCACACACGATGACCAGCCGGAAATTGTCGAATCCCCGATGGTAGAAACCCCATCTGAGGAAGGCGACATGACATCGGATGAGGCCCTGTTTTTAGCGGCCTTGAATGATGACATGCCCGCTGGCTCCAATGATGATTTCATGCTGACTCCTCTCAAAAGAGGGTCAATCATCAAAGGGACAATTGCGAGTAAAACTGAGTCCGAAATCATGATTGATGTCGGCGCAAAATCAGAAGGTATGATTTCTGGACGCGAACTGGAGGAATTAGATCAGGAATCCCGTGATGCCCTCAAAGTGGGTGAGGAAATCTGGGTTTATGTTTCTTCTCCAGAAGATCGAAACGGTCATGCCCAGCTCTCCCTGCGTCGGGCAATGGAAGAGCAAGATTGGATCGACGCAGAACGCTATCTGAACGAGACTGAGGTCTATGATAGCAAAGTCACCAGTTTCAACAAGGGTGGCCTGATTGTTCGCTTCGGCAAAGTGCGAGGGTTTGTCCCTGCCTCTCAGGTCAGCCGTGACCGCCGCCGCCGCAGTGTGGGAACCACTCCAGAAGAACGCTGGAGCCCCATGATTGGCGAAGATATCTCCGTTAAAGTGATCGAAGTGGATCGTGGGCGAAACCGTCTGATCCTATCCGAGCGTGCTGCCGCGAGAGAACAGCGTGCCGAAAAACGTACCGAGCTTTTGGAGACTCTTCAGGTTGGTCAGATTCACACAGGCCGGGTGATCAGTCTGGCAGACTTTGGTGCCTTCGTTGATCTGGGTGGTGCAGACGGTCTCATCCATCTATCCGAATTGTCCTGGCGGCATGTTTCTCACCCGCGCGAAGTGCTGAAAGTGGGGGATGAGATTGAGGTCGAAATCATCCACATCGATCAGGAACGCCAGCGCATCGGGTTGAGTCACAAGAACCGTCTGGAAGATCCCTGGGATGTGCTCGCCGCCAATTATGCTCCCGATCAACTGGTACAGGCTACGATTACCAAGCTCACCAAGTTTGGCGCATTCGCTCGTCTGGTGGAGCACCCCGAAATTGAAGGGCTGATCCACATCAGCGAGCTTTCTGACAGACGAGTCGAGCATCCGCGCGAAGTAGTGAGCGAGGAAGAAGTGCTCACGCTCCGTATCATCCGAATCGATGCCGAGCATCGCCGCATGGGGCTGAGTCTCAAGCGGGTCGATTCAGAAGAATATCTCAACGACGACTGGCGTACGATAGTCGATGATCTCAACAGTGACGACACTGAAGATCAGGTGATGGATGAAGAAGCAGAAAGTAAGACCGTATATCCGGTTGCTGAGTCCGGTGATATGGCTGAAACATCTGTAGCGGAGGCTGTCGAGCCTGTCCAGGAAGAGACCTCAGAGGAGACGGAAATGGCGGATGATGCCGACACTGTCGAGGCCGACACCTCAGACGAAAAGGATGCCAGCGAGGAGTAATCCCCGCGATCCAATCAGGTACGCAAAGTTGATCCCCGGCTTGAATCCATCGAGCCGGGGATTTTTGTTGCACTCGCTGGCTTGCCCGGCAGGACGTGTTGTATACTGACCATGATTTCAGTCCCGATTGTGGAAAACCTGTTGTGCTATTAAAGCACTCGCCTTCACCTGGCTATCCGATCTACCCACTCACCTTCTTGCAAATGTACGAAGTTGCAAGCAAAGGTAGTCAGCCACGTCAGAAGCAGACGGGTATGACTGGTGTTTCTCCTGCCTCACAGGGATGGGCGGCAGGATCACTCATGCCTGCCTATTTTCACCTGACAACCTCTGCATATGGACTTTTCATCAAAGATCAATTGGTCGGATGGATGTACCTTCGAGGATGGCAACAGGTGCTTTATGTGGAAGTCCTGGGTGTCCTGCCTGAATATCATGGGCAGGGGATCGAGAACGCCCTGTTGAGCTTTGGAGAAAACGCGGCACGAGAACTTCGCCGTGGGTGGCTGACGATGACGGTTCCACTTGAGGATATTTCCACAATGCAGGGGCTTGAAGCGCAAGGGTTTCGCAGGGGGCACTGGCGAGTATTTCACTCAGAACATCCAGTCCCTGAGATCAGTAATGGTCATATCTCCTTGAAGAGAACTGTAGGATCACCAGCAAGGCGTGCGTATCGCGAGTTTGCCGAGCAAGATCTTCAGGCCAGCGAACCCGACACGGCACTGGTGCAATCATGTTTCCTCCTGCAAGACCCATATTATTCACGGTCGGGTCAACACTGGCTAATCGAAACAGAAGGTCGTCAGGTGGGTTTCTTACACTCGCATGGGCCTTCTGCCCACCCGATAATGATTCTTACTGCATTACCAGATACCTGGGGATCGCTTGACATGCTTGCCATCGTGAAGAAAGCCCTGGGCACAACAGTCCCTGAAACGCTTGCTATCCGTTTGGGGAGCAACCGCCACCATGATGCGGCTCGTGCCATTCTGGAACCATTTGGGTTTGAAGAACATCCGGCAGATACTATCAGAATGTTTAAGCGCATTGACAACGAATAGTACTCGAATGAATACGAAGAGGTTGAGATCATGAACGATCAGCCGCCTGTTTTCATTGGCCTCGATACAACGGCTGGTCGTCGTCCGATAACACTTGCCGTGTTGGATGGAGCTCTTCGTGTTCTTCGCCTGGAACATCGTTCGTTGGAGAAGGCTGTTCAGACGATCTCTGCATACACAAATGCCTATTGCGGCGTGGATGCCCCCATTGAGCGCAGCCACATGCTCATGGCAGAGCCGGGCATGCGCTCGCGTCTCGGTCTAGAGCCAAACCAGAAGAATTACGGAACCTTTCGTGTGTGCGAATTTGAACTGCGGCGGCGGGGCATACACAGCTACAAGACACCAGTTGATGCACAAAAAGCACCCGGTTGGATGCAGGTAGGATGGAAGCTCTACGATCAACTACGAGAGGCGGGATATGGAGTTTATCCGCATGGCGGCAGCCAGGTTGTATTTGAAACCTATCCCCATGCATCTTATACAGCGTTAGTGAAGAAGCGGCCCTACAAAAAAAATACCATCATCGGGCGGGCACAACGCCAGTTGCTGCTCTATCAGGAAGGCATTGATGTACCCGATGCTATGCAGATTTTCGAGGAATTTACCCGGCATCGATTTCTAATGGGGGACCTTGACTTGAAGGACTTGCTCAGTCATGACGCTCTCGATGCGTTGATAGCGGCCTATACGTCCTTTCTCCTCTACCGAGAGCCGCACAATGTTACCTTGCTGGGTGATCTAGTCGATGGGCAGATCGTTTTGCCTGTTCCCGTGAGTCAACTTCAAGAGCAATACAAATAATCTCCGGAGCTAACTTCTCCCCGATCCCAGGAACCCACGTGAAACCCTGCGAGTCTCTTCAACTGTAACAAACGCTTTCGGGTCAATATCTTCTACCATCTCCGCAATGCGACCTGCATCACGCTTTTGCACGACGGCATGTACCAGTCCAACCGTCCCATGCGACCCCTCACCGGAAGTGCGCGTCGCGCCAAACCCGGCTGCACGGATCGCCTCTATGATTGGCAGCGACTTTCCCATTGAGATTACGGTGACGGTCGAATAGCCTTTGATAAATCGCTCTTCGATCTGGGTTCCCACCCACGTTCCTACAGCGAACCCAAGGCTGTAAGCGCCAAGATTCCACAAATTATCTAAATGGGTAGCGACCTGCCCGAACGTGATAGCAAATGCCAGTGCTTCGGTGAAAGCGAGCACAGCGACAAACAGTGCATTTGCGCGTCCCATAATAAGAACGCGGACAGTCGAGATAGCGATGCTCAGGACGCGCACAACAAAGATCATGAGCGCCCCAAGGATGGGGTTACTGAAAAACATAAATTCTATCGCTCCATAGGAGGAGATAGTTACCCATGCCTCCGCATGAATCGTTCAATCCGTTCCAGGGCTTCTTCAATTTTCTTGTAGGAGGTAGCATAAGAGCAGCGAACAAACCCCGTTCCGCTTGCGCCAAAGGCGCTTCCCGGCACAACGGCCACCCGTTCTTCCTGAAGCAGTTTCTCTGCGAAGGTAGTGTCATCAAGGCCAGAGGCTTCAATGGAAGGGAAGGCATAAAATGCGCCGTATGGTTCAAAGGTCTCAAGGCCCAGGCGGTTCATCCCTTCGACAATGAGACGGCGACGGCGGTCATACTCTGCGACCATCTCTTTAACAAAGGGATCACCTTCCTCCAGAGCTGTTGTCGCTGCAATCTGCGCCATTGTGGGAGCCGACATAATCGTATACTGGTGAATCTTCCGCATAGCAGCCAGCAATTCGCCCGGCGCAGCTGCGTAACCGATTCGCCAGCCCGTCATCGCATAGTCTTTGGAAAATCCCCCAAGCGTGATCGTCCGTTCGCGCATCCCCGGCAGCCCCGCGAAGCAGATGTGTTCGACACCATAGACAAGCTGATCATAAATCTCGTCAGAAATCACCACGAGATCATGCGCCTCAGCGATTGTGGCTACTTCTAGCAGCTTTTCCCGCGTCATCACTGCCCCGGTGGGGTTGTTTGGGTAGCCAATGAGAATAGCTTTTGTCTTCTCAGTGATAGCCGCTTCGATGCTGGCTCCAGTCACCTGAAAGTGATCGGCGAAATACGTAGGAATCGGAACAGGCTTTCCACCTGCGAGAGTGACTTCGGGCATGTAAGAAACAAAGCATGGTTCCGGGACGATCACCTCATCACCAGGGTCAAGAATCCCGGACAATGCCAGATACAGTGCCTCTGATACTCCCACCGAGATGAGGATTTCATCGTCTGGATCGTAGCGCACCCCGTAGAGCCTGTGCAGATGATTACTCAATACCTGACGTAGTTCCAGGATGCCAGAGTTGGAAGTGTAGTGTGTCTCGCCTTCTCGTAAAGAACGAATACCCGCCTCTAGAAACGGGCTGGGCGTGACAAAATCTGGCTCCCCGATTCCCAGAGAGATGACGTCATCCATCGTGGCGGCAATATCAAAGAACTTGCGGATCCCAGATGGCGGGAGGTTCTGAATCCGTTCGGCAACAAAATTGCGCATGAAAGTGCTCCCTGAAAGAACGAGCCAGTTAGGTGAAATGAATGCTAGATTGATCGCCAGCGATCACAGTGTGCTTACGGCCAATAACTTCGGCTCGTTCGCCAATCAGCGACTGATCGACAATCACCTGCTGGATGGTTGCCCCAGCTTCGATGATCGAATCACGGATGATGCTATCACTGATCTCACAGTTCTCCCCAATAGTAGTGTAAGGGCCAACGATAGTATTTCGCAGCGTTGCGCTTGGATGGATATGTACGGGAGGGACGACCATCACATCGGCACGTTGGAGTTCATTTCCATTATCGAACCCATGCCCCAGTAGGTAGCGATTAGTCTCAAGCACAGTTTCAGGTTTCCCTGTATCTAGCCACACAGAAACAGGTTGGGTTCGGAAGTTCGCACCCTGTTCCACCATGATCTGGAAGGCATCAGCGATGAAAAATTCACCTTTGGTCTTGCGGTCAAATTCGATCTGGCTCTCAATCGCGTGGAGCATCTTGACCGCATCCCGAATGTAATAAAGTCCAATGACCGCGTTCTTGTTATCCATTGACGCTGGCTTCTCGATGAATCGGGTAATCTTCCCGGTAGCATCAACTTCCACAACACCAAAACGGCGTGGGTCTTCTACCTCTTTGACAAATGCGATAGCGTCAGCGGATGTAGTTTCAATGATGCGGAGGTCTGTCTCAAACAGCGTATCCGCAAAAAGTACGATAGTCGGGCCATCCAGATAGCTGCGAGCAAGATAAATAGCTGGCGATTGCCCGATCAGTTCTTCCTGGCGAATAAACCGGGATTTGAAGTCATACGTTTTGGTGATGTATGCTTCCAATTGTTCGCCCAGATATCCGACAATAAAGATGTATTCATCAATGTTCAGGACAGCTAGCGAGTCGAGTAGATGCTTGAGCATCGGTTGACCAGCAATGGTTATGAGTGGTTTAGGACGGCTGTAAGTATGAGGTCGCAGCCGGGAACCGTAACCTGCCATGGGGATGACAATTTTCATTCCATACTCCAAAGTGCGTCGCACTTCGCTATCGTTCCAGAGTGCAGGATGGTATAATCTTTACATTCCAGTTCAGGCCCAAAAACGGGAGAGGCAACCTCAGTGATGACAGAGTATCTGACCGACGTTGAGCGTCTTGCACAGGCAGCGGCGGGTCAGCTTCCCAGGTTGCTGTTTATCATCGCGGGGCCGTCTGGTGTGGGTAAGAATACCATTATCAAAGAGGTGCTGACAAACCATCCGCGAGAAATGAGCCGCCTCATCACGTATACGACCCGCCCCCCGCGTGAGGATGAAGTCGAAGGGGAGCAGTATCATTTTGTCACATCCGATCAGTTTCGCGATCTTGCCCTTGACGGGCAGTTGATGGAAGCCGACGAAAATGCCGTTGGCCGCGATGTATATAACCTGGGCTATGTATATAGCATGCCAACCGACATCTTTGCAGGAGTATCCCCCAGCAAACACCTTATCATCGCTGAAGTGGATATTTATGGGATGCGTCTCTTGCGCCAGCATTATCCTGATTGCATAACCATCTTCGTTACCACCTCGCCAGCAACTCTGCTTGAACGCATCCGTGACCGTCCCGACGAACATATGAACGAGCACAATCTGACCCATCGTATGGAAACAGCACGAGAGCAGATCGCTGCTGCCAGCGAGTTCAATTATATCGTGTTTAATGATGAAGGACGTTTATTCCACGCAGTTCGTTCGGTGGAGGTTATCATTCGCTCTGAGCGTATGAGAGTTCGTAGCAATGTAAATCTTCTTGAGGCCCTCCCCTCCGAGTTTTCCCACCAGCCCCAAAAACAGTCCTGATGTTGAAATAGATGATTGGCACAGATTTTCCGCAAAGTTTTCCTCTTGTAGATAGCGTCCAATTAGAAATTTTCAAACATCTCTTTTCGTCAGTTGCGGAGGAGATGGGTATTACCCTGGGACGGACCGCGTACTCTCCCAATATCAAAGAGCGACGCGACTATTCCTGTGCGCTGTTTCTGGGCGATGGTCGCATGCTCGCACAAGCAGCTCACATTCCCGTTCACCTGGGGGCCATGCCTGCCTCCGTACGATCTGCCCTGACGCATAGTGCACCCTTTCAACCGGGTGACATCATTGCCCTGAATGATCCCTATCTGGGCGGAACGCATCTGCCAGATATTACACTGGTCTCTCCAATCTTTATGGAGAGCGATCATCCAGCGTTCTTTGTCGCTTCACGGGCACATCATGCCGATATTGGCGGTATGTCGCCAGGATCGATGCCGCTCTCTACCGATCTGTTTCAGGAAGGCATTATCATCCCGCCAATCAAATTAGTAGAAGGAGGGGTGACGAACGAAGCGGCTTTGGCTTTGATCGTGCGCAACTCGCGCACCCCGGAGGAACGTCATGGCGATCTGTCCGCACAGCAGGCATCTCACGCCGTCGGGGAACGACGATTGCGCGAGATCATTGAGCGTTACAGTCTTGAAGAAGTCAATCATCAGGCAGAAGCTCTCATTGCCTATGCAGGCCGTTTGACGAGGGCCATGCTCTCTGACCTCCCTACGGGGGTGTATAGCTATGAAGATGTGCTCGACGATGATGGGATCACCAACGAGCGTATACCCATACGTATCAAGGTGACGTTGCAGGATGGAAGTTTGACAGCAGATTTTACAGGTTCATCGTCCGCTGTAGCTGGTTCAGTGAATGCGGTGGTCGCTATTGTCCACTCTGCGGTTGGGTACGTCGTGCGCTGTATTGCAGGCGAAAGTCTCCCAATGAATCACGGTGTCTTCGAGCCACTCAAGATCGTTGTCCTTTCAGGCAGCGTTCTTGATCCTGGCCCCCCACATGCAGTTGCCGGGGGTAATGTGGAAACCTCCATGCGGATCGTTGATGTGCTGTATGGTGCGCTTGCACAGGCCCTCCCGGATCAGATACCTGCCGCCAGCCAGGGCACGATGAATAATCTCACCTTTGGCGGCATCGACCCATCCACAGGCCGTTCCTTTGCCTATTATGAGACAATGGGGGGCGGATCAGGGGCTGGGCCTGAGACGGACGGAGCCAGCGCGATTCACTGCCATATGAGCAATACGCTCAACACCCCCATCGAAGCCCTTGAGATGGCTTTCCCGGTGCGTGTTCATCGCTATGCGCGGCGTCGTGGTTCTGGTGGAGAGGGAATCCATCAGGGGGGAGATGGCATCGAACGCGAATTGGAATTTCTTGCTCCGGCAACGCTTACCATTCTATCGGATCGCCGCCAGCAGCCGCCTTATGGGTTATCAGGTGGGAAGCCAGGAACCTGTGGGGAAAACAGGCTCCGGCGGGCAGGTAGTGTCGAGGATGAAATTCTACCCGGCAAGGTATCTTGCCGGGTAGAGTCTGGGGATGTCTTGCGAATTCATACTCCTGGCGGTGGCGGATGGGGTCAGATCAGCGAGAAATCTGAGTCCTGACCCGCTAACCGTTGGCTGCAAATCGCATAGATGCTGCGTCATTTACGGAGTCACATTAATTGTGATTCGATCAGAGACTGACGTGTTCCCCACAGTGTCATATGCGCGTAGTTGAATGAAGTGAACTCCCGGTTCGGCGATAATCCATCGCTCACTGAATGGTGCAACGGTACTCGTGCTGATCAATTGGTCATCCACATAAAACTCGACGCGATTCATGGAGATGTTATCCGAAATTAGCGGCTGAATCGTCACGAATTCATCCGCCATCGCAAATATTTGCTCTGGCTTAGGGGTAATGATCTGAATTGATGGAGGCGTGTTGTCAACCGTCACCTGAATGATCGCTTCCTGGATCGAGTTATCTCCTCTCACAACTGTGAGCCGCAGGCTGTAGAGGCCATCAAGCAGTCGCGCATCCCAGATGCCGAGATCTCCTTGCCATTGCGACGCAAAATGATCCTGTCCAATCTGCGTCCATTCGGTTGGATTCAGACCCTCTCCGTAAGCGAGCCGAAATACCTGAAAGTTGGGATCAGTGGCATTGCCCTTGATCGTGACTGCGCCTCGCACATACGAGAAAGGTAATGGGTCTGCAATAGCCACAGCGTCCAGGACATTAGGAGCGCCCACTGTGTCGTATTCTGTGGGCGGCTGTGGGATGCCCGCCTCCCGAACCCAGTCGGCGGCAGCAGCAGGAAGAATCTCAAAAACACGTTCCTCGGTCTTATCGGCGGGTGTGAACACCGTAGCCAGTAACCCGGTATCTGCATTGATGAGAAAAGGCTGGTAAACCGTATCAAGTGTCGTCGGCTCAGTTCCCTGGACGAAAATCTCTTGTTTTGTAGGACAATAGGGTGTTGGTAGCATCCCGCTGGTCTGGCACACAGTAACCGTCGCGATATTATCAGGTTTGTTCCAGTCTTGAGGGGGCATGTCGCGACTTGCGTATTCCATCACCGCCTTCCAGATCGGTGCGGCCCCCACAATTGCGGGCATCTCATCCATTGGGGAGTTATCCGTATTCCCAACCCATATCCCGGCAACGATCTGCGTCGTGTAACCAATCGTCCAGTTGTCGCGATAATCATTCGTTGTGCCCGTTTTCACAGCAGCAGGCAGATCCAGTGCCAGGGCGCTGTTAGCTCCGACGCTGGGCCGCCGGACAATGTCATCCGAGAGAATATTGTTGATCAGATAAGCAAGTGACGGATCAACCACCCGGTTGCTGGCGAATGTGTTAGCTTCCCCATACGTCCACAATGCTGTTCCATCCCGATCTTCAACCCGCAAAATCAGCGTTGGATCAAGGGTGCGGTAGCTAGGGCGTCGATCTTCCTGGGGCACAGGGCGACCCCGCATTTCGCCCATATTTGCTAGAGTTCCATAGGCGTATGTCAAATCGTAAAGAGTGACCTCTCCCCCACCCAGCGTTAGAGAGAGACCATAATGATCCAGCCCTCGATCCAGCGTGTTAATGCCAAGCGCGTGTGCGGTATGGATGACGTTATCGATGCCGACCCATTGCAGAACCTCTACGGCGGGAACATTGTAGGAATTTGCCAGCGCAGCTCGAATACTCTGCGGACCATGAAACTGTCGATCAAAATTTTCTGGCACATATGGCTGATTGCTTCCGACATCAAACGCAGTGCGGACATCCAGCGTCATCGTTGCAGGAGAAAATCCCTGTTGGAAAGCGGTCAAATACGTAAACGGCTTAAACGCAGATCCGGGCTGCCGCTCAGCCAGTGCGACATTGAAGTTGCCGTCAATGCTGGGATCGTAATAGTCCATGCTCCCGATCATGGCGAGCACTTCGCCTGTCAGTGGGTTCATCACCACAATGGCGGAGTTAGAAACATGATGATCGACATAGCTATCCTGCGATGCCACCGGTTGTAGATATTGAGCAGCTACACAGGGGCTTCCGTCTGAAGCAGCGACAACGGTCGTGGGGTCATTCCCAGAAAGCCGTGTGATGTGAGAGCGTGCAGCACATTCTGCTTGAAGATAGAGATCATAATCTAATGTTGTGTAGACGACCAATCCACCCCGATACACGCGCGTCGGACCAAACAGATCTTCCAATTGTTTGCGGGCTGCAATAGAGAAATGAGGAGCAAGAAGGTCAAAGCGTTGTTCAGGTAGATGAATCTGAAGAGGCGTATCATAAGCAAGGCCTGCCTCTTCTTGCGTGATGTACCCTTGTTGAGTCATGAAATCGAGCACTAGCCGCTGGCGTTCCTTCGCAAGATCGAAATTGTCGATAGGATTCAATGCTGGGGATTGCGGGATCGCAGCCAGCATCGCGGATTCTGCCAGCGTCAGTTCATTGGCTGGCTTATCAAAATATACTTGGGCAGCAGCTTCTA
>JAHEME010000478.1 GCA_024643825.1 Chloroflexota bacterium
GTCTTGTCCGTACCGGAGATATTCACCGGTTTTGTTAGGATTATGTCGTTTTCGCGCAGCCAGCTGATGACGGGCTTCAAGTACCCCTTGATTGTCGAACCTGTCAACTTCCTACTGCGGTACTCCCGGACGGCATCAACAAGGAAGTTGTAGGCTGTCTTCGAGTCCAGCCCCCACAGCGTCTTGTAGGTTGTCTTGAACTCCTCACAAAACCTGTCCAGCCGCCGAGCATAGATGTCCGCCGTCAGCTCGCTCCGCTCAGCCAGGTTCGCATGCCAACGCTCCACATCCGGATCGCCCAGCGCCCTACCAAGCCTCGAATTTCTCATATCAGACTCTGGATGACCCGAATTAAAACAAGGCCCAACCGAATTTTCAAAATTCAGTAACCCGCCGTCCACTCGTCGAAAGTGGTGGGCCCGGAGGGATTCACCTTCTTTCCTCCGTGTGAATAACGAAATTCGAGGGTTCAGGAATTGGCCAGCTAGGTCTGGTTCAAAACCTGGGTGCCCGCACCAGTCTACCGGGGATATAGGTAGGATCGATTTTCGGGGTGAATTCATAGTAAAGTGGGTTCATGTACTCGAACCAGACTGTCATAGCCCGCATGCAAACGCACGCCTCAGTGAGGGTCACAAATCCAGCAGACCTTAGATTAGTTTCATCGGTGGCAAACTGGGCATGGTGTGTATTCCTTGGCTTCAGGATGCCGACGGTTGATCATAGTCCACCCCGCTTCTTTGAACGCATGCCAGCTGGCTCTCTCAATGGAAGAGGCCATTGCAGGAGTTCCAACTCGTCTGCAATTGAAGATGTCATAATCTTCCTTCAAATGCTGTGAAAGTCTGGAAGTCAAGCCTTCTTGATAACCAATCCCACTCATGCCCACATAGACCGAGGCAGTACGAAGGTTAACCAGCGCGTAGGCTCCGGCCGACTCGTAGTCCATTTTCTCGACCGCGGATTCGTTGAAGGTATGATAATTCCTCAGTGTTGTTAGCTTGATAACCTCCGATTCCAGACGAGTGTTAGCTCTAAGCTTCTTAGATATCTTAGGAGGGTTTGCGGAAAGCAAACTGAAAATGACTTTGTCGGCAAGCCGATTGTAACCGAGCCTATTATTGAAATCACGAGCCTTACCTTCTTTCATCCAGAATGATGGTTTGAACTGGCGTAACCCAACTCCAAGAGTACGCTCAACTGCTCTAAGCCTATGATCGCCCTCTGTAGCTTCGCTATAATAAGCAACGAATGGCGCGACCTTGTGTATAGTATACAACCCGACGCCCTTGAACAATGATGAACCTAGGAGGTTATCCTGCTGAGCCAGCTTGGGATAAGTCACAGCTATCGCTTTCCAAAAATCGCTTACGTACCGAATCGTGAGTAACTTTGTGTCGCCTGACAGCGGTTCCAGAGAATCCACGAACGTACGTTCGCTAGTCAGCTTACCCGCAACGGAGGTCCCGGGCAACGCAATATTGGCATGGAATGGGGATTCCGGGTCTCTATTCAGCGCATCAACAATGTCGACTGCGTCAATCTTCCATGCATCCCTTCCAAGAAAACGCTCCGCCGCCCTTGCGTGTTCTCGATACTGGCGCCATAGGATTCTAAGCACAAGATCGGGCTTCACTCTCACCTGGGTAGTGTTTATGGCCACGAATTCTAACGCTTCATCTGGCCTCGTCAGAGAGGCGACAAGCGTAACAGGGAGGTAGTAATCCATGAGTTGCCGATTTCTCTTAACGGCATCGCATAGACCACGTGCTCTATGCTGGCCATCGACCTCCCACAGGGCTCCTGCTTCATCTTCGATTTTCAACGTGCCATAAATTGGCCCCTCTGGCCCTCCAGCATGAGCCTTGAACCTGATTGCCCGCTTTCGAAGATTCAGGATAATAGACTGCGGTAGTAGAGGTTTGACCCCCGACTTGCCAAGCAAGAAATCTGAAATTGATTTTATCCTCTTCCTTTCGGGGTTCCTCTGGTACCCATCAGGGTTATCATCTTTGGACCAGATGTCAGCTCTCAAAGAACTCTGTTCAGCAACCGGCTCCATCAACTTGAGAAGATCTCGGCCCGGTATCGCCGTTATGTAAAGGTCTGCATCACGCTGTCGAACTCTGAGCACATTAAGAACGAGCATAGTCTCACGTAACCCACTGAACTAATTGTAATGTTTCTTGGGTTTAGGTATCGTAAACTCCTTCCCGCCCGTCGTTCGGTATAGGTTGAACCCTTTGCGGCAATTAGGGCAAATGTAGTGTTCAACGGTCATGGAATGCATCTTCCAGCGTTTCGTAAATTCGCTCTTGATTGTTCTTCCACGTCTTGGGCAATTAAGCAACTGCGTCCGCTTCTCTCTTGTTTTCCATGTACCCGTTCATTCTAATCTGAATTGCGGGTGCAAGACCACTTGGAGCGGTCAGACACTTCTTGAAATCGTCTGCATCCAACTTTCCTGCCGGCGGCCAATTGGCCTAGACTGACTCTTTCATAGGGTATATTGATTACGCCTGATTTCATGAGGTCATCCAATTTCTCAATATGCTGTCTTGGGAATCTTGTTTCAAATTCCACTCGCAAGATATGTTCAAAGAGTTTGTTAGCAGCATCAACTACACCATTGAAATTGGCCGAACTCATCTCAAGCCTCATCTTCGCGATCCTCTTTGCTGTCTCAAGCGGAATGATGGCTTGAAACAGTATTGGCGGGAGAGTCAAGACATCCAACCCTTCCGGTGATTATCGAAGTTCATGAGCCATGACTTGCACCTGATCCAGTTTGGTCATCACGGTCAGTGGGCCGCATCCCTGAATCCGATGGGGAAGGGCACGGTCTGCTGATTACATGTATGTGCACGTGGGTATTTGATTTTTGCAGCTCGTAAACTCATGGCTTAAACATACAAACACAACTAAATCACTGTATTCAAGTGACATCAATGTCTTCGTTGGATGATGCGAGTCTCAACGAGAACCTTAGATTAGCAGACTTGGCCGTCAAATTGCTAGCGAGGTTAAAAGCGGAGCATGGATATCTGAACGTTCAATCTCTTTGCCAGTATCGTGGCCCTGAACTTCAAGAGTACAATAACGACGAAATCAAGCAAGCGTTCAAGGATCTGGACAATAAGGGCATGGCACAGCTCCACGGCAATAGCAGCTATGAAATCACTAAGCGTGGCTCTGAAGCCCTACCATCAGACCTCATCCATGAGCAACTCAAACAGTATTGTGCCGAAATCAGGCCAAATGTGGAAGGACGTAGGCTTTGGAGAATCACAATACTGTTCTCTCTCATGTTGACATTAACCGGTTACTATGCCTACAGTGCAAGCGCGAGTTGGCGCCTGGCATGGGTTTCACCTTTGGCGCTTCTCCTTTCAATATCCAGTCTCGTGATAGTGTGCTATTCTGCTGTATTCAAAATCCCCAAGTTTAGAAT
>JAHEME010000479.1:0-460 GCA_024643825.1 Chloroflexota bacterium
CCTGCTTGAAATCAGCCGTCAGATTACATCGACACTTCACATTGACAGCCTGCTTGAACAGATCGTAGAAGCAGCCGCTGCCCTCAGTGAAACGACTGCGGCCTCCATTTTACTGGTTGACCTGAATACTGGTGTTCTTCGTTTTGAGGCGGTACTTGACCCTACCGGCTTTTCGCTCGATTCCATCGAAGTGCCCCTTGATAGCAGCATTGCAGGGTGGGTGGTGACGCATGGAGAGCCGTTGGTCATTGAGGATGTGTCTTCTGACCCCCGCTTCTTCCGGCAAGTCGATGAAGCCAGCGACTTCCAGACCAGAAATCTAGTGGCTGTGCCGATGCATGCCAGAGACAAGACCATCGGCTGCCTGGAGGCACTAAACAAGACGGAGGGCGGTGAATTCACGGAAGAAGATGTACTCATCCTACAAACGCTGGCGGCCCAGGCTGCCGTAGCGATTCAG
>JAHEME010000479.1:470-2974 GCA_024643825.1 Chloroflexota bacterium
AAATCGGGGAAGAACGTCGTGACGAATTCATCGCCACAATCGCGCAGGAGACCGCGCGGCTGACGCGGATGACAACAGAGTTCCTTGACCTGGCACGGCTTGAATCGGGGCGGGTACGGTTGCAGCGACTGCCCCTTGATCTTGTCCCAATCCTGACTGGTTCTATCGATACTGTGCAGCATCAGTCCGATGAGCGAAACATCTCCCTGAATCTGGAAATCTCACCATTGGTTCTGCCTAAAGTCCTGGGAGATGCGGAGAAGTTAAGGCAGGTCGTGTTGAACCTGCTCACGAACGCCATCAAATACAATCGGGTGGGGGGTAAAGTCACCGTACGAGCATCCTGTGATGACCAATCCTCTCTGATTACAGTACAGGTAGAAGACACCGGGCTGGGGATTTCAAGCCAGAACCTTCCGCACATGTTTGAGAAGTTTTACCGGGTGTCTGATACCGAAGGTTATACCAGTGGAACTGGGCTGGGTCTCCCCATCACCAAAAAGTTGATCGAAGCTCATCATGGGCAAATCTGGGTCGAAAGCGAATTTGGAGAAGGAACGACGTTTACATTCACCTTGCCATGCCAGGGTGGATCATAGCAACCCCACAGAGTTAGGCAATATCCAGAATCACTTTCAAACTCCCCTTCCGACCCGCGTGTTCAAAAGCCTGTAGTGCTTTCTCTAACGGGTAATGTGCGTCTACCAGTGAGTCAACATCGATTAACCCACGCGCTAGCAGCCGGATTGCTGCGTCAAAGGGGCCGCAGCGTGAAGTCTCGACTTTGATTTCGTCCACGACAATCCGGGTGAGGTCAACTCCTAGCAGTCCATAGTAAGTGCTCTTCAGGTGAATTGTCCCGCGTGAGCGGACGAGTTCCAATGCATCCGCAAAACCCTCGGCTGTCCCTGTGCAGTCAATTACAAGATCGGCGCTTCGTGCTTCTAGATCGCCGGGGAATTTGCTTGGAATACTCCACCCTGCCAGCAGAGAATGCTGCTGACTATGCCTGCCAATCACGGTTAAGTCACATCCGGTTAGCGCAGCAACCTGCGCTGTCAGGAGGCCGAGCTTCCCGGCTCCTATTACGATCACGCGATCATGCGGGCTGATATGGGTCAAATGAAGCATTTGTAAGCTCGCTGCCAGCGGCTCGATGAATACAGCTTGTTCATCCGTAATGACATCGGGGATCAGATGCAGATTCTCAACGGGAAGCGTCGCATACTCTGCAAATATTCCATCCTTGTGATTGATCCCCAGTGTGGCCCGATTCTCACATTGGGATGGGATGCCATCATTGCATAGGGAGCACGTACCACAGGCAATATTGATCTCCCCGACGACTCGCTGTCCATCTCGTTCTCCGCCTTCGACTACCCCGGCAAACTCATGCCCCAGTACACCCCGAAATCCCTTGTACCCTCGAATGAGTTCCAGATCCGTATTGCAGATTCCCGCCCGCGAGATGCGGATCAACGCCTCACCATACCCCGGTTGCGGGTTAGGATAATTGGTTTCGAGATGCAGCGTATCCTGAAATCGTACGGCTTTCATGCAATAGTTTCCTCACCACGAAAAGAGGACTTGCCTTCTTGAATGGCAAGTCCCCAGGTGCTCAAAAGCGTTTGGTGATCCGTTATGCTTGCGCTCGGCGCAGGAAGGGAATCTCGCCTTTTTCCCATACCACCAGGATAGGAACGGCGTTGAAGATCGATGAGTACGTACCACTCATCAGGCCGATCAGCAGGATGGCGATGAACTGCTTGATGGTCGGGCCGCCGAATAGCAGGATGGCGATCATCACGAAAACGGCGTTCAACTGGGTTGCCAATGAACGGTGAATGGTCTCCAGCACCGAACGGTTTACGACGGTCTCAAACGACTCGCTGCGATACTTGGGCAGATTCTCGCGAATACGGTCGAAGATCACGATGGTGTCCTGGATGGAAAACGCTACGACTGTGAGCATCGCCGTCAGGAACAGTGCATCGACTTCCCATCCGAGGAAAATGCCTAGAATGGACATCACTCCCATCGTGACCAGTACGTCGTGGATCATGGCGGCAATCGCTGAAGCGCCGTATCGAACCGCATGGGGAACGCGCCGGAAGGCAATCCAGATAAAGGCGAGAATGACAATCGCCGCAGCCACAACCGCGAGAATAGCCGCTGTGGTCACTTCGCCACCAATCGATGGATCGACCACATCAAAGGAGGAGCGAGACTCATCAAGAGGTGCGACCTGTGCAGAAAGCTCTGCTTTGAGTTGACTCTGTTGTTCAGTGGTCAAATCGCCTGCACGAATCTGCCAACGGTTATCGCCGGGCGCACCTAGCTGCTGAATGATCGGGTCATCCTGGCTAAATCCCCTGTAAACGTCCCGAATTGCGGCTTCCGTAGCCGTATCCGTGAATTGCACTTCAAAGAGGCTGCCCCCCGTAAAGTCAATGCTCAGACGTACAGGCGCGCCAAATGTAACTGTGGAGTAGATCATTGCGGCG
>JAHEME010000479.1:2984-3448 GCA_024643825.1 Chloroflexota bacterium
ATGCCGGGAATGATCACGAGGGCCGAGATAAGAAAGTAGAGATAGCGTCTTTCAGCAACGTTGAACATTTATGCCTCCCTGGAAAGCCCCAACAGCCAGCGATTGCTGACAGCGAACCCATCACTCAGGGGCAGCATAATGAAGTGAAGGAAGGTGCGCGTCACAGTGACGGCGGTGAAGAGGTTGACGATCAGACCAAGTGCCAGTGTGACGGCAAACCCACGTACTGCGCCTGCACCGAAGCTGGTTCCAAATGCATACAGAACGGCGCAGATAATGATGGTCGAGAAGTTCGAGTCGCGGATCGACGTCCATGCACGGTCAAACCCTGCATCGACAGCCTGGCTCAATCGTCTGCCATGCCGCAACTCTTCTTTCATGCGCTCAAAGATGAGGATGTTTCCATCGACGGCAGTCCCGACAGAGATCAGGAACCCTGTGATTGCGGGCAGAGTCATGGTGAC
>JAHEME010000480.1 GCA_024643825.1 Chloroflexota bacterium
TCCGAATCGAATTTCTCCGAGTGCCCACGCAGCATGCCCGCGCACAAGTTCGGATTGGTCTTCAAGCAGTGCGGTCAGGTTTGTTCCAAGCTCAGAAGCCCTACTGTTTCCAGCCGCAACGCAGGCATTCCTGACAAGCCTCGCGCGGCCAATGCGGGCAATTGGTGTTCCTAGATATTGCTTGCGGAAATCCTCTTCGCTCAGAGAGAGCAGTTCTGTGAGGAATGGAGCTGCTCTGTTCAGGTATTCCGGGACAAAATGCTTCTCCGCAACAGCGGTTGCAAATCGCTGCCAGGGACAGACCTCCTGACATACGTCACACCCATAGATCCAGTTCCCCATCAGTGGACGCATCTCTTGCGGAATCGTCCTCTTCAATTCGATGGTCAGATATGAAATACAGCGTCGTGCGTCGAGGATATGGGGTGTCGGAAATGCCGATGTAGGACAAGCCTGCAAGCAGTGAGTGCAGCTTCCGCACCCCGGCATTGGTACAGGATCGTCATAAGGCAAATCAACTGTAGTGAGGATTTCACCGAGAAAGAAAAGGCTCCCACGACCAGGATGGATGAGCATAGTATTCTTGCCCACAAATCCCAGCCCTCCGCGTTCCCCATGATCGCGTTCGAGGATGGCTCCCGTATCCACGTAGGCTCGATATTGAATATTTTCTGTGGTCATACCTCGAATGAAATAAGCCAATTCTTCTAGCTTCAGGAGCATCACATCGTGATAGTCTGCATTCCATGCGTAGTTGGAGATGCGACCGCGCAGAGGATTGTCCGTTATCTCTGAAGGTAGTCGAAGTGAGAAGTAATCAAGGGCGGCAATGACGAGAGATTTTGCTCCGGGCAATATCTGATTCAGGTCTTGCCGACGCGCGATCCTATCTGCACGCGCAAGATAGCTCATTTCCCCGTGCATTCCCATACGAATCCAACGTAAGAAGGATTCGAGCCGAATGGAGGGCAAAGCGGGAATAATCCCCAGATTAGAAAACCCAAGGCGATGTGCCTCGTCCTTGATTTGTTGGGCAACAGTACTCATACGCGAAAAATGGGAAAGTCCTTAGCGCGGTGACTCATCGTCCGGGCGGCGAAAGAGTAACTCATTCCCGATCAATGCAATCAACCCCCAGCCGAAGAGACCTACCAGATCGGGCCATCCCGCTGCCAGGACTGACCCCAGTATGCCTCCCAGTGCCGCGAAAACGAGAGGAACCTCGTCAATGTAGTCCAGATCAATCAAGCTGGTGGAACCGCCTAAAACGCCGTTATAGAGGAAGACAGCGGCAGCAGTCAGTACCACGCCAATCATCAACCCGCCAAGAGCAAGAACTCCCAGGCCCGCAAGTGAGCGCCCAATTGAGATGAGGATGCCTCCTATGCCACCCTCTAGATTGGAAGCTACCCCAACTATGACTGCAAACGCCAGTAGCCCAAATGTCCCTACGCGTCGCAGTGTCCGACGCTGCTTTCTGCGGGAAAGAATTCCGGGCATATGTCGGGAATTTGCATGAATATCTTTGAAGGTTTCCATACTGTCCCTCATCTCATTCGTGTTGTCGCTTACCGCAAGACCAGGGAATTATATAGCATGGCGTCATCTCAGAAAACAAACAGGCCGCCGTTTTGGCGGCCTATTGAGAATGGCCTGTTGATGTTACAGGGTAGACAAATACTCGTTGATAGCTGCTGCGCTGTGCTTCCCGGCAGCGATTGCTGCATTTACAAGCGCGGGTCCTGTGACATTGTCGCCCCCTGCAAAGATACTGGTGCTGCTGGTTTGCCCCGTTGCAGGGTCTGCCTTAATAAGCCCCCATTTGTGCGTCTCAATGGTGGGAGTAGTTTTTCCAATGAGGGGATCAGGCCAGAACCCAATTGCCAGAATGACATCATCAATATCAACGGTGAATTCTGAACCTTGGATAGGAAGCGGGCGACGTCGTCCAGAGGAATCGGGTTCACCAAGTTCCATTCTGATCAGTCGCATCCCATCCACATTGCCATCGGCAGTGCGGTCCAACAACTCCACTGGCGCAACAAGATATTCAAATTTCGCGCCTTCCTCCACCGCGTGCAGACGTTCATCACTGTTACCGGGCATTTCCGCTTCCGTGCGTCGATAGTAGCAGGTGACTTCGCCCGCACCCAGGCGTATCGAAGTACGGAGGCAATCGGTGGCGGTGTCTCCTCCTCCGATTACGGCGATGCGCCTTCCAAGTGTAATAGGCTCACGCTTGGTGTCTGGCAAGAGTTCCTGGGCAACGTTGCCGCGAACTAGAAAGTCGATGGAACGATAGACACGTCCAAGATCTTCTCCTGGAACATCCAGAGTGGCCTCGACTCCAGCACCTGTCCCAACAAAGATTGCGTCATAGCCTTCGCGCTCTTTCAGCTCTTCCAGCGAGACCTGCTCACCGACCCGGAAGTTCGTGACAAAACGTACGCCAAGTGTTTCTAGCCATTCAATCTTCCAGGTGACAAGCGACTTATCAAGTTTGAAGTTGGGTATTCCATAGACAAGCAACCCACCCGGGGCAGGGAGGGCTTCATATACGGTCACTTCATGCCCTGCCACAATAAGATCTTCAGCCGCCGCAAGACCTGCCGGGCCAGCCCCAATGACCGCAACCTGTTTTCCGCTTGAGGCTGCTTTTCTCGGCAGGGGGACGCCACTGTTCTTTCTCTGATAATCGGCTACAAAGGCTTCAATCGCACCGGTAGCAATAGTTCGGTCGCGCCTGGCGAGCACACACGATGCAGCGCAAGTGCTTTCTGCGGGACAAACGCGCCCGCAAATCTCTGGAAGCGGGTTGGTTTGGCGATAGATTTCCGCAGCTTTACTGAATTCGCCTTTCTCGACGTACCATAGAGCTAGCGGAATATCATTACCCATGGGGCATGCGGATACGCATGCAGAAGGCTGAGGGCAATGAATGCAGCGGCTGGCTTCCGCCATGACCTCTTCTGCAGTGAAACCCATTGAACATTCGAAGAAATCTTCGATACGCTCTTCCGGGTCACGGTAGGTAGGACGTACTGGCTCCAGGCCAATTCGAGCGCGACGCTGCTCGACCGTGATCGGTTCTAGTCTTTCTATCATGTGGTCTCCTCGTACGTTGGCTACTTTGGCATTTTCGCATATAGAGCATATGCGCGTGGGGCTTTCTTGATTAGTTCAAAATGTCACTTTTGGAGTGGCCGATTGTCATTATGGATGGTTCCTGTCCTGATCGGACAGGTTCATATGGCCTATAATTGGGGTAAATTGGTTCCTATCAATGTTCTGGAGTCGCCACCGTGCGCAAATTGCTGCCTATTCTATTGATAGCCGCTTCCTTATCGGTGTCATGTGCTGGAACTCAGTCTCTGTCACAGGCAAACCTACCCCCAACAGAAGCCGTTCGAGCTACCGAGCCTGAGGCAAGGGATGTGACTCCTACTT
>JAHEME010000481.1 GCA_024643825.1 Chloroflexota bacterium
GCACAATAGAGCTTTGCTCTCGTTCGGGATCGTGATAGAGGAGGATGGCTTCCGTAGCGAACCCATCTGCCGCCAGTCTGGTCTCCGCACGCAGCCGCTGGGCGAAGTAGCTTCCCCAGTCTACTGAAATATCGGCTATCGAATCGCCTGTGACGGTCTGCACGGCAGCCACAATCGATTGGTCATTCTGAATCAGCGGAAGCTGAAGAATGAGTTGTTCTACTACATCAGAACCATACGCAGCGGTCAGCGAGCCGAGGAAGGCGGAGTGGGCGGATTCATCCACAAATTGAGACTGGAGCCATAATGCAAATTCGTCCTGAACCCAGGCGGCATCCGAATAGGTGCGCGGAGGTTCGCCAAGTTGCGCCACGGTGATTTGCTCGGCCCAACGTTCACTGAGCAGCCTGCTCAAAAACGTGATGAGGTGAGGATCAATCGAGCCATCCGAGGGTACACGCCCCAGCAGTGGGGAAGGGATCAGCAGAGTGCTGCGGTCATATGGAGCCCATCCAACCGCTACCAGAGGGTCTGGTTCAATGCGCACTTTGAGGGGAGGAGGGTATTCAGCGCAGGCAGTGGCACGGCAGGCCGTTTCCCACCACCCATTGAGCCGAAGCTTAAGCACATCAACCAGTGCTTGATCTTGCTGATAATAGAAGAAATCGAAATAGGTAGTATCGGTTCGTGACTGTTCACCCCAGAAGTCCGGGCTGGGCGGGATGTGAAACCAGCCGTCCCTGCGATGCTCGTAGAACCACTGAACATGATACGGTTGATCGTCCAGTTCTTCCTTGAGCATAACCCTCGCCCGATCCGCTGTGATCTCGCTGCTGACGATCTCCCCGGTGACCTTCAGTCGTTCCCCAAGAGATTGATACTGGTCGAAGGCCAGGCTTTGCAGCCGCTGCCATTCTCCCTGATCATCTTGAGATCCCAGAAATCCGCCCTTATCCCCTAATCGAAGCGCCGCCGCTTCGACATCAACAGCAGTCTCCAGATCGGCACGAAGCTGGCGGCCTATCTGGTGGAGCCTCCACCCGATGACCCCGGCAGCCATTCCCGCCAATGCGAGCATGGCAATGGCCCCATTGCGAAGCTGGCGGCCTCGTCTGCGGCGTGCGTCTAAGGCGGCAGGGTCTTCGCCAATTTCTGACCAACCCGCTTCCGATTCGACTTCCCAGTCGAGCTTAATGCCCATAAGCGTTCTCGTATCCCCTGCGGATGCGAAGTCATGACAACAGATATACTACCATGCTAGCGATTTCGGTTCTCCGATGCAACGATTATCGTTAAGTTGAGGGTAGAGCGTAGAGAAAAAATCGGAGGGCATTACGGCCCTCCGACGGGGAAACGCGGGAAAGTTAGCGGGGATCGACAGCGATGCGAAAGCCAATCAATGATACTCTGGCGTGAGGCTCTACGGGTCTGCGATGGGTGCCGTGCATCTCGCTTCGGATGCCATCATAACTGCCGCCTCGCAACATGCGCGATCCGGGGGCTTCGAGGTCTTCGCGCCCATCAGCCGGGCGATAGGGATAGTTCTTCGCCAGGCTTGAGCACCACTCCCACACGTTCCCACCTAGATCACACACACCTTCCGGGGTGCGATCTCCTGGGAAGATTCCAACAGCGGTCGTTCTTCCAATCCCCGTATCCCGGTGATTGGTTGTATCATCGCTGGTTCGGTTCCCCCAGGGATATTTGCGTCGCTCGGAACCGGAAGCCGCAAATTCCCATTCTGCTTCCGAGGGCAGCCTCACTGTTCGACCTGTCCGTGTACTGAGCCAACGCGTGTACGCGAGGGCCTCATACCAGGTAATCTCGGTGATCGGATGCGTGTCGATTCCATTGATGGTGTCGAAACGATCAGCCACCGATCCCGCCCCCTGCAACCACTCCCAACCGCGCTTGGACCAATATTGCTGTTTGCTGTACCCATCATCTCGCACAAAGACCAGATACTGGGCATTGGTGATCGGGTAACGGGAGAGAAGATACGGCGATAGGACAACCGTGTGCTTTTCCTTTTCAGCCCCTATCGTGACCTTGCCCCCTTCGAAGCGGATCAGATCAGGCACAACAGTAGATACACCCGGTCTGGGGTCGCCAAGCAACCCCAGACTATCAGCGGCCTGCGCACGTTCCACAGCGGTCAGGTGTCCTCCGTGGATCAGTTCGGCAAGCTGGTGAATCACACGCGGTACGAGTGCCCGCCCAATATGGTCATCCTGCTCTGCGGCAGGCCGCCCTACCAGATGCAGCATTTCTCCCGCCCACCAAACTGACCGCCATCCAGCTTCCGTCGTGGGGAGTGCATCTTTGCACAGCAGATTGATCGCATCCAGCGGGCGGGGGACGATCTCCTGCTGATTGAACACCAGATGCCCAACAGCCAGCAGCGCGACCTCATGCCACACATCGCCAAGCTCAGCTCGCTCTGCGATGCGTCGAGCAAAATCCCAATCGGCAACAAGATGCCGACCAGCGAGGAATTCCTGAAAACCCCGATGCGGGAAGGCGTACATGCGTTCGCCGGAAGCGTCTTCCCCCTTCCCGATGAGCAGCCCGGCTTCTTTCTCCACATAGACGCAGAATCGCTGCGCCTTGCCCCAGTCATCATCAAGATAGTGCCGCAGGATACGAACTACGTCGCTTTCCGAAATATTGGCCGGGCCTTTTCCGGCTCCCTGCTGCTCATGCGCATGATAGGCCACCGCACACAACCCGTTGACCAGACGTTCCTCTCTTGTTTCTAGCTCTTCGAGAATGCCCAGACTCCATAGGTTGGCCCCTTTATGTTTATGACGCTGCCAGTTCCAGAGCAGCAGGTCTACGCAATCGTTGTACAGCCGCGCTCGTTCTCTGGGGAGGGTTCCCTTATACGTATGCACAAGAGCCATCACGGTTAGCAGCATTGGATTCTCGGCAAGATCGCGCAGATCAGTGCTGGCGGTGAGCAGTTCCTCGGTCTTGATTTCAGCATGACGCTTTTCAATCAGGTTCAACCCTGCCAGCGTTTGATACCAGTTTTTGATGAAGGTACGGATGCTCTCTGTGCTCAATGGGGCAAGGGTCACAGCGGGAAACCCGGTAAGCTGCCAGGCCTGATCGGTATACGAAAGGACTCGGCAGGTCACGATAAAACGAGCTTCTGTATAGGTATCGGCAAAATCGTTTACCGCTTCGCGCACCAATCTGCGCTTGTCGGTCTCCGAGACTTCATCCAGGCCATCGAATAGGACAAGGCATTTGCCGTCACACAGTTTCTCTTTCAGCAGTGGACCCAGTCCGTCCAGATTTTGCCTGCCAAGCTGCCTCACAACATGCTGCCAGACCAATTCGCACGTTCCCGTACTAGTATCTGCGGGGATGTCCTGCGCGAACTCGCGCAGGTCTACCCGGATCGGGATTAGAGGGCCAAACCGCCATGTAGATGCCC
>JAHEME010000482.1 GCA_024643825.1 Chloroflexota bacterium
GCTAAGTCGTTGCCAACCGGATCTGGTGCTGCCCGATCTGGTGGACTCACAGGCCTTACTGGAGTTGCTGGACAGGGATAAGTGACGCCGAGAGTTTCTAGAGATAGCGATAGAGACGACAGGAAGCAATCAGGGAGGGAAACTCATGCTCGATAAACGACGATACCTTGTGTTGACCGGCACCGGCTGTGGCGACTATTATCTGCTGCCCGACCCGAAGACTGGAGACCAAGACTCCACCCAGCATGATGACGCAAACCCAAATCTTAGAAAGCCGGCCCAGCTCTTCATTTCACCTCGCTACCTGGTTGATTTTTCTACAGAGGGCGTCGATCAGTTGCAACGCCATAATGTCGGGTTACAAAAAGTTGACCACATTCTGATCACCCACTCTCAGCTCGACCATTTCTATGTGCAGAGTATCGTCAACTACTGCCTGCAACGAGCACAGAACACCCATCTGCCTACTCACATCTTCGGAAATGAGATGATTCGCCACTTGATGGATCAAGAGATACTCTTGCAACGGGCTCAAGATATGGTCGTCGTGCAAGTGCTCGAGCCGTTCGAAGCCTATGATCTGGGAGATATGGTGGTCGTGCCTCTCGTCGCCAATCACCTGAACAAGGGAAGAAACGCCCTGCTGGGAGAAACCGCCTTCAACTACGTGTTCAGACTAGATTCCAAGACGATCTTATACGCAGTAGATACGGCGTATCCCCTGCCGGAGACGTGGGCAGCTTTGGGCCAACATTGCTTTGACATCGTCATCATTGAGGCCACGTTGGGAGAGGAAAACAATGTAGATCGAATGACAACCGACCATCTTAATTACGCCTTGGTGGAGGAGATCATCACCAGACTACGAAGTGCCGGCAACCTCGCTCCAAATGCTTTGATTGCCCTGACTCATCTGAGCCCCTGGCGAGTTCCCTCGCACGAGGAGACCGCTGCCCATCTGGCCAGGAAGGGGTTAACGTTGGCCTTCGACGGCATGCGGATTGACCTCTAAAAGTAACATGGGCGTTCTGACAGAAATTCCCGCCATCGGTCAAATATCAGAGGACGCAGGCTTGATACCCCTGCAGGCTTGTAGCGATGGCGCTTTTCGTATTGGAGAAGATGGCGTTGTCTCAGTCACTGCCACCGGCGATCAAAAGGTCGAGTTCATCGCTTTTGAGGAGCACACATTAGCCTACGTCAAGTCTGATCTGGGATATCCGGCTTATTACCCGGTCCACCCGGTCAGAATGGAGAAACCTGTTAAGGCAGTTTTAATGGATCTGGATGGGACGAGCGTCCGCAGCGAAGCGTTCTGGATATGGATCATTCAGCGGACCGTAGCCAGTCTCCTTGGCAATCCAAATTTCGAACTGGAGGAAGCTGATCTGCCTTATGTTTCAGGACACAGTGTTTCTGAGCACTTGAAGTATTGCATCAAGAAATACTGTCCGGATAAGACTGTGGAAGCGGCGCGCAAGTACTACTTTGGACACGCGCAGCGCGAAATGCGCAAGATCACGGAGGGCCGTGGCCGGAAAGATGCCTTTAGACCCGCTGCGGGGCTTAAAGAGTTTCTGCTGGCGTTAAAAGCTATGGGAGTAAAGATAGGCCTCGTAACCTCTGGACTTTGCGAAAAGGCCTGGCCGGAGATCCTGTCGGCGTTTCGCACGCTGGGCATGGGTGATCCAAGAGACTTCTATGATGCCATCATCACAGCCGGCTTTGCCCTGCGTCAGGGTGAGGTCGGGACGCTGGGTGAACTTTCGCCCAAACCTCACCCCTGGTTATACGCTGAGGCCTGCCGGATTGGACTCGGGATAGATTTCGGGGATCGTAACTCGGTGGTGGGAATCGATGACAGCGGAGCAGGGGTTTGTTCGATCCGGCTTGCGGGATTCCCAACCATTGGATTCGGCGGTGGCAACATCCTCGAGAGCGGCACGAAGGAACTCTGCAATTATTACTGCGAGACATTTGAGGAAATCCTGGAGATCATTACGTAGAAAGGGCGACAAGGAGTTGTCAAGTGCCTGGAACCTATGATGCTGTGGTCGCCGGGCATATCTGCCTGGACGTGATCCCTAATCTGGCCGATATCGCCCAGGACAAGCTGGAGACGATGTTCTTGCCGGGCCACCTGGTAGAAGTGGGCCGGGTTGCCTTTTCCAGCGGCGGGCCGGTTTCCAACACCGGCCTGGCGCTGAACAAATTGGGCATCAAGACTCAACTGATGGGCAAAGTGGGCGATGATTTATTCGGGCAGGCAGTCAAGGGGATCGTCAGTTCTTATGACCCACATCTGGCCGATGGGATGGTGGTAGCGAAAACGGTGAGTACTTCCTACACCATTATCATCAACCCACCTGGCGTGGATCGCATCTTTCTTCATTGTCCAGGCGCCAACGATACTTTTGGTGCCGACGACGTGCGCTACGATTTGGTGTCGAGAACACGCCTGTTTCATTTTGGCTACCCCCCGCTGATGAGGACGATGGTTGAAAACGATGGTGCCCAGTTGGTGGAGATGTTCCATCGCGTCAAGAGGAGGGGGGTCACTACCTCATTAGATATGGCACTCCCCGACCCATCATCAGCGGCCGGACGTGCCGACTGGGCCACGATTCTTGAGGCAACGCTACCTTACGTGGATATTTTCCTGCCCAGTGGAGAAGAAATATTGTATATGCTGCGCAGACAACTCTACGATGAGTTACGCCAGGGGACAGGGAGCAGCGACATTTTGCCGTTGATAACCTCGCAGGTACTGTCAGACCTGAGTCAGGAGTTAGTCGATCTGGGAGCGAAAATCATCGGCATTAAACTCGGGCGTCGAGGGCTGTATATGCATACGGCCGATCCAGTGGCCATCGAGTCATTGGGACGGGCGCGGCCCTCCAATCCGGCTGCATGGGCGAATAAAGAGCTGTGGACTCCTGCCTTCAAGGTAAACGAGGTTGGTGCCACGGGTGCCGGCGATGCAGCCATCGCGGGATTACTCAGCGCGTTATTGCGGGACATGCCGCCCCAAGCAGCGCTAACAGCCGCCGCAGCCGTAGGTGCTTGCAATGTGGAAGCAGCCGACGGCTTGAGCGGGATCCGTCCCTGGGATGAGACGTTGCGCCGGGTGGCCGACGGCTGGGTGCAACACGAGCTGGACATCGAAGTACCCGGCTGGCATTTCGAGGATGAGCACCAACTCTGGGTCGCAGAAGTTAGATCATAGGTCAGGCCAACGCCCACCTCATTTCACCCCGGTTAAAGAATCAATTCCCCCCGCGTAAAACGAAAGTTAACCCAAGTGTCTTGACAGAGTCCCTTCATGGCTATACTATAGATGCAAATGAATTGCAATTGCAATGATACAATCGCTATCTAATTCAAACCCCTATCACCAAGAACGGAGGTATAGCATTACATGGAAGCGTTGGTTATTA
>JAHEME010000483.1 GCA_024643825.1 Chloroflexota bacterium
CTCCCCGCCCACGTTGAACACGCCCAGATACACACCATCAATTTCCGTGAGGATGCGTTCTCCCGGCGGAATCTCACTTGTCGAAGCCACGCGCTGATAGTTCGCCATACCTGCCTCAATCTTCATCCTCACCGGGCCATGCTGTGAGGCCATACGCGCCCGCCTTCAGCACCTTCAGCGAAAGCAGCGCGCACTTCAGCCGCACCGGGCCAAGCTCGATGCCCAGCATCTCCAGGATTTCATCCTTGTTAATAGCACGGATTTCTTCCAGTGACTTCCCGATTAGGCTCTCGTACAGCATGGAAGCAGATGCCTGACTGATGGCGCAGCCTTCGCCGTCCCACCCGACTTCCTTGACCACATTGTTTTCGTCAAGCTGCACCGTCAGGTGAATATGATCACCGCAGACCGGGTTATCTTCCTCGTAGTCGATGTTCGCAGGGGAAACCAGCCCCTTCTTATGCGGGTTCTTATAATGATCGAGAATCATCTCGCGGTATAGATCATCCATTCCGATTTCTCCTGCGACCTAGCGGGCAAAGGTCTCTTTTACAGTGTACAGAGCTTCGATCATGTGGTCGATTTCGTCAAATGTATTGTATAGATAGAAGCTGGCTCGTGCCGTAGCCGCAATGTGATAGTGCTGATGCAGCGGCATAGCGCAATGATGGCCTGCCCGAACCGCCACCCCTGCCCGATCCAGGATCGCTGCTACGTCATGGGCGTGTGCATCCTCCAGCACCATTGCGGCGACGCCGCCTTTCAAGGCGGGATCAGCAGGGCCAAGTACTCGCACCCCCGGAACCTCACTCAATCGTTCTAGCGCATAGGCGGTGAGTGCCTGTTCATGCTGGTGAATCTTCTCGATGCCGATCTGGTTGAGATAGTCTACGGCATATCCCAGCCCAATCGCCTCGGCAATGGCGGGTGTGCCCGCCTCGAATTTCCACGGCAGGTCGTTCCACTGAGAACCCGTTAGCTCCACTCGCTTGATCATATCGCCGCCGCCCAGAAATGGCGGCATTGCTTCCAGATGCGTACGCTTCCCGTATAGAATGCCGACTCCGGTAGGCCCCAGCATCTTGTGGCTAGAGAATGCGAAGAAATCGCAGTCGAGGGCCTGCACGTCAACGAGCATGTGGGGGACACTCTGTGCCCCATCAATGGCGACCAACGCGCCCATGTTGTGTGCTGCCTCAATGATCTCCTTGACCGGGTTGATCGTTCCCATTACATTCGAGACATGGGCTACCGTGACCAGCCGCACGCGGTCATCCAGCAGGCCACGAAACGCCTCCATGTCCAGCATTCCATCTTCTGTGATCGGGATGTAGAGCACCTCAAAGCCGATCTGCTGCGCGAGGATTTGCCACGGCACGATGTTGGAGTGATGCTCCATCTCGGTCGAGATCACCACGTCACCCGGCTTGAGATTTACCCGTCCCCAGGTGTTGGCGACCAGATTCAGACTCTCTGTCGTTCCGCGCGTGAAGATGACTTCCCGCGTCGAGGCAGCGTTGATCAGCGTGGCGATCTTTTTGCGCCCGTTTTCGTAGGCTTCGGTCGCGTCTTCGCTCATCTTATATACGCCGCGATGCACGTTCGCATTGTAGCGGCGGTAGTAGTCGTCCATCGCCTCGATGACGGAAGTTGGCTTCTGCGATGTAGCCGCATTATCCAGGTACACCAGAGGCACGCCGGGATAGATTTCCTGATGCAGAATCGGGAAGTCTTCGCGGATCGCCTCAACGTCAAGGGGAGTATCAAATGTGTGCATTAGTGGTCGCTTTCCACAGCCATCTCAGAGTGTGGCGGTGACTCGCCACGCCGTCTTCGCATGGTCGCAAGGGCAAACAGAATCAGGAGCAGGCTGGCTCCACTGATGGAGCCGCCAATCAGGTAGATCGTCAGTTGATACGTCCACACCACTTCATGGACTCCAGCCGGGACGCATACCGCCCGGATGGTCGTATACGCGGTAAGGGAGTTCGCTCGTTCGCCATCGACGATTACCTGCCAGCCGGGGTAGGTTGTTTCACTGAGTGTGAGCAATCCGGGTGCGGCGTTGTCAGTGGCGATCACCCATCGCGTTGGCACGTGCTCCTGAATCGTGACGGTTGCTACGTGGCTCGGTTCTGGCCCAACTTCGCACTGCGGATCAGTATTCAGGATCACAGTATTCGCCGGGTCAAACTCACCGGATTGGATGCGCGCAATCGCTTCTTCTGAAGATGAGATCACCTCGTACGCGAAGGCAAGGCGGGCGAGCGGCATCGCACGAGGCCTCGAATACACCCAGCTTGATCTCGTCTCCTGCACTAGCTTTAGATGATGTGGCCCCTCGGTAAACTCATCCAGTGGGCCACCCGAAATGACGTAGCCCACACCTAGAACATCATAAGCGGTTGAGCGTGGGTCTGGCACAGCTGCTGTGAAGCGCTGATGCGAGGCAATTTCCAGCGTGTTGTACCCGAACACGCTATGCATTCCCAATTGCCCTGGCCCGTTTTGCTCAAAGATCGAGACTCCCCATGGAAGGACACGGCTTTCCGTGGGCCCGATGATCTCGTTAGCCTGTATCCAAAGATCTGCAGGCTGGGTTGATTCCAGGCGTACCAGCTTGCGCCCAAACGTCCACAGGTCGCCCACCACAAGGATCACCAGACCAATAGCCAACGCAGATCGCACGCGTCTGTCAGCGATCCAGCCATACAGAACGAACAGTGTTGTGCCAGCCGCCAGCACGATCCCGGCTCGCAGCCAGCCGGACTGCATCAGAGCTAGATGCTCCCCCAGTTGTTCTGTTGGGATGACCGCCAGCACAGCGCCAATCCCTATCGCGCCGATCCCGCTAATCAGAATCGCACTCAGTACAATCGACAGCGGGAAGCGCCGATCCGCCGCCATCTCTTCGACTCTTACGGTCGCTTCACCCAGCACTCCGGCGATCCCAAAGGTGAACAGGAACGCGGCTCGTGCTGGTACGCGCTCCCAGCCAAAGACGCGATCATACAACGCGCGATAGGCTGGATTGAACATCCCCGCCGCCAGAAATAGCCCAACGATCATCAAACCTATGTAGTACCATCCGATGCGACGTGGGCGGCGCAGAGTCAGCGCGATCCCCACCAGGGGCAGCACGCCTGCATAATAGAGGAACTCTTCAAAATTTGGAGTATCCCAGTATCCAGCCCGAATTGGTTCCCCGAAGAACTCCGGGAAGAGCAGCGTCACAAAGTGCGACGGCGGCAGCGAGAACAGCGTTGCGAATCCGGGGTCAGGTACCGCCGCCCGGATGGAAGTCCGCGCCGCCTGCAAGAAGGGCAGGATTTGTACCGAACTCAGCGTCAACCCCACGATCCCCATCAACACGGTCTGAAGTAAAACCTGTCCCCACGAACGCGTATTGAGTGCAGTGAACACGAGGAAACCAGCC
>JAHEME010000484.1 GCA_024643825.1 Chloroflexota bacterium
CTCGGCAGCCCAAGCTGTTGGGCAGCCGCTCACAACGTTTATCCCGGCCCGCTTCCACTCCGCCCACGGACGCCACATGCAGAACTTCTCCCGCACAGGTGAGACAGGTCGTGGGATGGGCAAGGGACGTGACCTGACAGCCATGCGTTCTGACGGAACGGAATTTGAAGTAGAGGCGAATATCTCTCAGGTGGAAGTCGGCGGCAGCAAACTCTTCAGCGTGATTATGCGTGAAATCACCGTCCGCCGTGAGCTTCAATCGAACGTGGGTCAGATGGTCTCATTGCTGGTGGAACAGGCAGCCGCCTCCGCTGAGATGGCGGATCAGGCAACGGTCAGCGCCCGCGCAGGAGAGACGGCAGTAAGTGAAACCATCGCCGCCATGAACCGCATTCGGGAAAACACGCAGGAGACCGCCCGCCGCATCAAGCGTCTGGGTGAAGTGAGTAAGGAAATCGGTGAAGCCGTGCGGTTGATTGAAGAACTCTCTGACCGTACGACGGTGCTGGCGCTGAATGCCTCCATTCAGGCGGCAGCCGCTGGCGACGCAGGTCGTGGGTTCGCCGTCGTCGCGGAAGAAGTCCAGACGTTGGCGGAACGTGCCGCCGGAGCCACCCGCCAGATCGAAGACCTGGTGAAGAGCATCCAGGCTGAGACCAGCGAGGCCGTGATCGGGATTGAAGACGCGACCCGCGAAGTGGTCGAGGGGTCAAATCTGGCCCAGCAAACGGGTGACCGTGTGGGCGAGCTAAACAAGCTGGTTGCTGACCTGGCAAGCCTGATCCAGCACGTGGCGGATACCACAGCCCTACAGACCACAGAATCCCTGACGGCACTGACGACAGGTACCGCGGTCAGCCAGCCTGCTGGTAGTGGCAATGGCCGTCCACAGCCCGCATCGCTGCCTGCTGGCGACTAAGTTTTCAACTCTGAAGTATAAAACTGATCCAGAGCGGGTGTGAATGCCCGCTCTGGACTTCACCAGCATTTAGCCTGAGAGAAGCTGCCCACATGAACCAAATCATGCCCCCTGAACTCCTATCCGGTGTTATCGCCGAAGCTCAGAGCTACGTACGTTCCCTGCGCCACGATCTGGAAAGCATGAACGGCCATTTTATGCCGGACGTGCTGACCGAAATGCAGCGGAAGGCCGAGATTCTCAACGGCAGTGCGCAGGTTCTCCAACTCGATGCTGTGGCTTCACTGGTTCAACCCGTTGTCGATCTGCTGGAGGCGTGCCTCCAAATGGGGTCTGCCATCGCCGATTCGGATCGCGCAGACTTCGCCGGATGGCTCGATGAGATGGACTCTGTGATGGCCGATCTGGTGGGCCACAATGGAGCTTCCAGTTCTCCGTACGATGTCCCAGCAGCAGCCCCGCAGATGGACGCTTCCGCTGAACTGCTGGAGATCTTTGCTCTGGAAGCCAGCGAACACATGCAGGTGATTCAGGATCGACTCAGTTATCTTCATGAGTCACCGGGAGACCCGGAGGCTCTGCGAGACATCCGTCGTGCTGCTCATACGTTGAAAGGCGCTTCGGCAGCCGTTGGACTCGACCCTGTCATGCGGCTTTCCCATCTTGCGGAAGAACTGTTGGAGCAGGCCCTTGATCGGGAAACCTCTCTCACGCCGGATGCATTGGCCTTGCTGGTCGATACGGAAGCATCCCTGACCGATCTGCTAAATCCGAACACCCATACAACCACCTCAGAGACAATCGCCTCCGTGGATCGCCGGTACCTGGGAATCCTGGGGGATGCCTATCCGTTTGCGGATGAGCAGCACACGATTACTCCACCAGCCTCGCCCGACACGGCAGTTGCGCGGGCGCTTCCTTCCGTAGAAGGAGTACTCAGGCTTCCACTTGCCAGTGTCGATGTCTTGATCAATCAGATTGGTGAGGTCATCATCAATCGCGCAAGAGTGGAAGGTAACCTGCTTTCTCTCCGCACGATCACACAGGAACTCGGCTACTCGAACCGACGTCTGCGTCGTGTTGCCCGCGAGATTGACGCCGAAATCGAAAAGACCGGCTTTGGAGCAGTGGACGCGCAAAACTCAGGCGAAACCATCTTCGATCCGATTGAAATGGATCGATATTCTCGCCTGTACCAACTGGTGCGCGAACTGGAAGAAGCGGTCGCCGACACCGGCGATGCCAATCAGGAGCTAATCCACCGCACCGATGAGATGCGCGGCGGTATGACGCGGGAACGTCGATTGACATCCGAGGTGCAAGAGCACCTGATTGCGGCACGTCTGGTTCCGTTCCGTGAAATCGAATCTCGCCTGCGCCTGACCTTGCAGCGCGCTGCCCGCGATCTGCACAAGGAAGTCAACCTCACGCTAATCGGGTTTGAGACAACGGTTGACAAGAATATTCTGGATGGCCTGGCTGATCCATTGATGCACCTGCTGCGTAATGCCGTCGACCACGGTCTGGAACTACCGAAGCAGCGCGAAGCTCTGGGCAAGCCAGCCGCTGGCTCTGTGACGGTACGGGTTGCACGCGAACGCAATCACATCATCGTGACGATCTCAGATGATGGGGATGGCATTGACTTTGATCGGGTTCGTAAGCGCGGTGTGGAAACCGAGTATCTATCTCCGGATGAAGCAGCTGATGAGCAACGCCTGAAGCAGCTCATTTTTGAGGAAGGTTTCTCTGTCAGCGAGACTGTGACAGAAACCTCCGGGCGCGGTGTTGGCCTGAATATTGTGCATCGAGCTGTGCGCACCATGCAGGGCACAATTCAGATCGACAGCCTGGCAGGTAGGGGAACGGCATTCATCATCACCGTACCGGTAAGTCTGGCGATCACCCGAACCATCTACGTACGCATTTCTGGCGATCTATATGCCATTCCGCTGGATCAGATTGCGTCGGTGCTGAGATTGCAGCAAGAGACTCTGGAGAAAGCAACCAAAGATCAGATTCTCAGACTAGATTCCCAGATGTATAACCTCTACGATCTCGCCGATTTCACCGGGCGATCCAATGAGGTGGTTCCCCAGCGCCGTTATGGTCTGGTGATTCAGACAGGTACAGATGCCACCCTGGTTCTAGTGGATGCCCTTGCAGGGGTTCATGAGACGGTAGTGAAATCCCTGGGCAAACACCTGCGCCATGTCGTAGGCGTAACCGGGGCAACGATCTCCGCAGAGGGTCATGTAGTGCTCATCCTCGATCTCATGGAAGTCACCGGGTTGGCCCCCACGAGGTTAGGTACGAACATGGCCGGAGTCTTGCCAGGGAATCGAAGCAAATCCGACAATCTACATGTTCTCGTTGTCGATGACTCCCTGAGTGTGAGGCATGTGGTCGGCAACTTCCTTGAGAGATCAGGGTGGCAAACTTCTACTGCGAAAGACGGCATCGAGGCGCTTGATAAGCTGGCGATCTCACACCCTGATGTGGCATTAGTGGATATT
>JAHEME010000485.1 GCA_024643825.1 Chloroflexota bacterium
CTCACCGCATGCGCGGCAGGGAAGAACAGTTCGTAGCCGTACTCACCGGTATAGCCCGTGTTGCCGATCAGCGTCTCGACCCCGTGCACCATGCCTCGCGCCGAAGCATGGAAGGGGATCACGCCGAGGTCGATGTCGGTGATCGTTTGCAGCACCTCCTGCGCCTTTGGCCCCTGAAAGGCCAGCATGTACGTTTCTTCGGAGACATCGGCGATGGTCACCTCGAAGCCCGCCGCGTGGGCCTTGAGCCACTTCACATCTTTGGCAAGGTTCGAGGCGTTCACCACCACCCACCAGAATTCCGGCAGTCGGTAGATGAAGATGTCATCGACCGTGCCGCCATCGGCGTAGCACAGCAGCGAGTAGTGCGCCTGCCATTCTTCGAGTTCGCCTACATCGCTGGTGACGACGTATTGCAGGAAGTCGGCAGCGTCCGGGCCATCGATGATGATCTGGCCCATGTGGTCGATGTCGAACAGCCCCGCCGAAGTTCGCACCGTCTGGTGCTCATCGAGGGGGCTGCCATACTGCACGGGCATCTCCCACCCGGCAAAGGGAACCATACGCGCGCCGAGCGCGACGTGGGTATCGTAAAGTTGGGTGCGGTTCAGGCTCATGGGGAAGCTCCTGAGGTTGGTGAGGGATTAACGATCTCTATTGTACCCCGGAATGATCTCAAGTCGCAGAGACGGCTCTCACAGCATCCTCATGCGCTTGATCACCTTCTTCACCTGCGTGGCAGTCCTGTGCGGAGGCCAGTGGATCGAGGATGGATATTTGACAAATCTTCTACTCGGCGGCGCTGACATCCTCCTGCGCGCCGTGCTTCCGCACCTGCCAGATCGTCCAGATGGCGGCGAGGATCGTCACGGCGAGTAGGCCGTAGAAACTGGCTTGAATGGCGAACGATGGCGATGTGCCAATCGGGTTGCGGGGGTGCAGCACCAGCGGCGCGACCGCCACCGCCCACACCATGAAGACCGCCAATCCCGCACTCAGCAGCCCGGCGACGCGCTGCCCCGTTCGGCTCTGCATCAGGAACTCATCGGCGATGGTCACGATCAGCGCCAGCGCGAGCGTGTTCAACCCGGCAGCCATACGCGGCTCCTGAAGGTACACGCCCCCCCAGTTGATCTGCGCGGCGACCATGCTCATCCCCAGCCCGGCGGCATAGAAGACCAATGCCACCCCGCCAATCGCCCGCATCCACTCGGCGAGTTCAGATCGTCCCAGCGCGGCGACGACCAGCCCTACCAGCCCGGCGACGATCAGCCCCATCGCCCCGGTCTGCATCAGGGAAGCGTGAATGAAGACGACCTTGACTCCGTTCCCCAGCGTTTGCTCCGGTGGGGTGATCACGATCAGTACGGCGGCGGCGGTCAGCAGACCGCCCAGTACGGCCCACGGCAGAGGGTGGCGGCGAAGGTTGTTCCACATTGGCGGTTGATTCCTATCACTCATGCGGCGTTTGGATCATCGCTTTTATTGTACCGTGCCATCGATTCTATGCGCGTTCCTATGTCATACGGGATTGATGAGGTTGCTCCGCAATGGCAGGGAGCAGGGTGGACATCAGCTATCAGCTACAAAACCGGGCCTCACCGGAAGCCAGATCGTGAACGCCGACCCCTTGCCAGGGATACCTTTGCTGAAGATCACAATCTGCCCGCTGTGGCGGCTGACGATCTCCTCTGCGATGGCCAGCCCCAGCCCGGTTCCGGGCACGCCCAGCTTGCTCCCTGCCTGGCCCCGGTAGAAGCGCGTGAACAGCCTGGGCTGCTCGTCAGCACGGATGCCGGGGCCATCATCGCGCACGGTGATCGCCACGCCCGGTCGATCACCCTCCTTGTGATGAGACGTGACCACCGTAACGTGGCCGCCCTCCTGCGTATAGTTGATCGCGTTGGTGAGCAGCACGCTCACGGCCTGGCCGATCAAACTGGCATCTACTTCGACCGATGGCAGGGTTGGGTCTAACTCGCAGGTCAGCTCAATCTGTTGAGTCTCGGCGATGACCGAACGGTCCGCCACCAGGTCGCGCAGAAAGGTGTTCAGATCCGTCGGGGTGGGGAGGATATCGACGCGCCCCTGTTCCAGCCGGGAGAGAGTCAGCAGGTCTTCAATGATCACTTCCAGCCGCCGCGTTTCGCGGTTGAGACGTGCCAGGTAGGTGCTGCTCTCTTCGGGGCGTTTTTCCAATAGGGCCTGATACAGCTTGAGGCTGGTGATCGGGGTACGTAGTTCGTGGGATACATTCGATACGAACTCATCCTTAACTTCCCCCAGGGCCTGAAGGCGCTCATATGCGTTCTGGAGTTCGGCGGTGCGCTCTTTGACGCGCTGATCAAGTTCGGCAGCGAGGCGGCCTAACTGCTGCTCGGCATACTTCGCCTCGGAAATATCCTGGGTGATGCTAGTAACGTACTGAATATCCCCGCGCGGCGTGGTGATCGTGCCCACTGAGATGCGCGCCCATAGCTCCTGACCATCCTTGCGCACACACTGAGCTTCAAATACATCATCCGTCCACCCTCCTCGGATCAGGTGCTCAAAGGCCAGATCAAGCCTCTCGAACGACTCCCCCGATTGCAGAATCGAGAAGTGCTTGCCAATCAGGTCTCGTGGCCCATATCCGAACATCTGGCTGACGGCTTCGTTCATCTCCACAAAGCGCCCATCCGGGCTAAGAATCGCTGTGCCGACTGCCGTATTATCAAAGAAGGCGCGGAATAACGCTTCGCTCTCCATCAGGTGACGCTCGGCCTGCCTGCGATAGGTCTGCAAGCGCAGGGTCGCCATACCGAAGGCGATATCCGATGCCAGTTCTGCCAGCAAAACCACTTCGTTATCGTCAAATGCGCCCGTTTCAAACGACTCAATCTCTACCACGCCATACCGCTGATCGCCCAGTATCAGAGGCAGCGCCACTGCCGAAGCAGGTCGGTTACTGGCTGGCGATGCATCTGATGAAACTGTAGCGCGCGGCATAGCTTCGTGTGTGATGACCGTCTCCCCGGTGCGGAGGGCGCTCTGTGCCGGGTTGCTCTCTCTCAGTGAGATCGCTTCATCCAGAGACTGCCGGGCTTCCCCTGCCCAGGCGACGGGCAGCACCCCTCCACTTTGATTCTCCGCCGGGATACCCACCCATGCCAGTCGGTAGCCGCCAATCGTGACGATAATGCCGCAGATTTCATTTAGCATCTCGTGTTCGTCCACTGCACGCACCAACGCCTGGTTGCACTCGCTGATCATACGGTAGGCGCGGTTTGCCCGGTGCAGCGCCGCCTCCGCCTTTTTGCGCTCGGTGACATCCTTGATCAGCGCCATCGTGATCGGCCCCTCGGAAAACTCACCGGGAAAGCGTGAAAGGCTCAGATGCACCCAGAGTACCTGGTTATCCTTCCGCACGTAGCGTTTATCCAGCGAATAGGAAGC
>JAHEME010000486.1 GCA_024643825.1 Chloroflexota bacterium
GGGGAACGTGTCGCATTCCTGGCGCGGCATGGAAGCGGGCATGTCTATTCGCCAAGCGAAGTTCCCTATCGCGCGAATATGTACGCGCTCAAAACACTTGGCGTAGAACAGATTATTGCGGTGAGCGCCTGTGGCTCTCTCCGTGAAGATTACGCACCGGGCGATATGGTAATCCCCGGTCAGTTGTTCGATCATACGAAGGACATACGGGGACGCACCTTCTTTGAAAATGGTCTGGTGGCTCATGTGGCAGTTACTGATCCGTTTTGCCCCGACCTGAGCCGTGAAGTTGCGCAATCCGTGGAGCGTGCAGGTGGTCGAGTCCATGAAGGGGGCATCTTCATAACCATCGAAGGGCCACGATTTAGCTCGAAGGGGGAGAGTAACATCTTTCGCTCCTGGGGCATCTCTATCATTGGTATGACAACCTCTCCAGAAGCATACCTGGCCCGTGAAGCAGAAATGTGCTATTCAGTTATGGCCCATGTCACTGACTATGACGTATGGCACGAGACCGAAGAACCAGTTAGTGTGGAAATGGTGATCAGAACCAGCCAGAAGAACCTGGCAATCGCACAGAGCGCTATTAGCGCGGCAATCCCTCAACTGGCAAAACGGAAGCGGGCGTGTGTTTGTCCGCATGCATTGGATGAGGCGCTTGTGACTGACCGAAAGCAAGTTCCACCTGAAACTCTGGAGCGTTTGCGTCCAATTCTCGGCGACCATTATTCGTAACCCGATGCTTGCTGCCAGAACTGGATACTCTGATCTAACTTCTTCGCGATCCGTAATCAACCAGCGCGAGCGCATGCTGTTAGTGCTTGCATCCCTGTTTGTCGTGCTAAACCGAGTCAGTTTGACCCTCGTTCGCGGCGAACCGTGGCTCAATTCATGGCCCATATTCGTCTGGCTCGCATGTAGTGTGATTCTTCATCTATTTCTGACGAATAACCTCCCAGAACGAGACCCGTTAATCCTGCCAATTATGATGCTACTAGCTGGGTGGGGTCTCATCCTGGTCGCACGCTTGGCCCCGGCATTTGCAGTGAAGCAAACCCTGTGGCTGGTCGTTGCAAGTGCGGCTTTGTTAGCAATGTCCTTGCTTCCTCCCAATCTTCGTTTGCTTCAGCGATATCGCTATTCATGGCTTCTTGCGGGAACCCTGGTGCTTGGCTCTACTCTGATTTTTGGGGTCAATCCATCAGGGAGCGAATTTGCACCACGCCTATGGCTCGGATTTGGCGCAATTTATTTTCAGCCTTCCGAGATTTTGAAGCTGCTCCTCGTAATTTTTCTCGCGAGCTATCTCGCTGATAAGCGCGAGATTCTAGTTGATACGCAGATAGCTGTTTTTGGCTGGCGTATCCCAGCACTTCCCTACATTGCTCCCATGCTTCTTATGTGGGGGTTCTGTATGATTCTACTGGTGTGGCAGCGCGATCTTGGGGCCGCGTCCCTTTTCTTTCTGGTGTTTTTGTCTGTGCTTTACATCGCTACCGGGGAAAGTTCATATCTCATCATTGGTTTCCTCCTACTGCTCGTGGGTGCAATCATTGGCTACGAACTGTATGGAGTAGTAAAGCTGCGTGTGATCGCCTGGTGGAACCCGTGGAAAGACCCGGATAACCGCGCCTTCCAAATTGTGCAAGCATTGATGGCGGTCGCAGCAGGTGGGATTGCTGGACAGGGTGTGGGTCAGGGAGCACCCACGTACATTCCTGTTATTCATTCTGATTTCGTTTTTGCTGCCATTGCCGAAGAATGGGGTGTTCTCGGTACTCTCGGTGTTACTCTGTGCTTTGCCTTACTGGTGAATCGTGCGCTACGAATAGCAATACACCTCCATGAACGCCCATTTCGATCCCTTCTAGCGGCAGGAATCGGCATGCTATTTGCGATTCAATCTCTTTTGATCATGGCAGGCGTTCTTAAATTAATTCCGCTGACCGGTGTCACTCTCCCGTTTGTAAGTTATGGTGGAAGTTCCCTGCTCTCCAGCTTTGTAATGGTTGGGCTTCTGCTGCGTCTTTCAGACTCGGACAGCCGTCTGCCACGAGGTTGGCTAAGGAAGTCGCTGCGTATGAGAGAGTTTGCTCCATGATTACCCCTTTGCAACGTGTTGGACAGGCGCTGCTCCTTGCTTTTGCTATTATTGCGCTTGCCTCAGGATATTGGGGAATTGTGGCCCGCGAAGAAATGGTAAGTCGTGAGCAAAATCCTCGGCTAGTTCTAGCAGAACAGCGAATTGATCGAGGCGAAATCTTGGATCGGAACGGGAACGCACTTGCCTATTCTATTCTTGACCCTGCTACCGGGATTGCAATCCGTACGTATCCAGTGCCCGAAGCCAGCCCTGTAGTAGGCTACTACAGCCTTCAGCACGGAGTCGGTGGGATTGAGGCTCTTTATGACCTGCTGCTTCGGGGCGATGAGGGCCTAACCAAGAATGAGACAATTCTGCGCCAAATACTACACAAATCTCCAACAGGTGGGCAGGTAAGACTAACTCTTGATAAAGATATCCAACAGGGAATCGCCACGCTCCTCCATGATCGCCAGGGCGCAGTCGTAGCCATTGATGTCCCTGATGGCAACGTGCTTGCCCTCGTCAGCAAACCCGACTACGATCCAAACCAACTGGATGCTCAGTGGGACACACTTTCGACAGATCTTGGCGCGCCACTCCTGAATCGTGCTACCCAGGGATTGTATCAACCTGGGGCTGTCCTCGAAGGAGTCTTGCTGGGTGCAGCTCTCGATAGCAATCTTGATTTGGAGGATATGTCGTGGGGCGGAACCACCGATATTCTTCTCAATGGAACCCGACTTGAATGTGCAGGAGATTCACCACTCCCCATACAGACCGTGATTGAAGCTTTTCAGTGGGGTTGTCCCGCACCGTTTGAAGCTCTGGGGGAAACTCTGGGTTCGCAGCGAATTGACGGAATGCTTCAGAGCTTTGGCTTGCTTGAACGTCCCCAATTTGCTCTACCGACCGAAGCTGCGGATCTCGCTAGGCCACCCGCGCAAGAATCTCTCACCAGGACGGCCATCGGGCAGAGCATGTTGACCGTGACCCCTCTCCAGATGGGACAAGTTGCAGCGTCGTTCGCCAATCATGGAGAAATTCCTGCGCTGCGCCTTGTACAAGAAACTCGCACGGCCAATGGAGGCTGGACTCGCACTGAATTGGACGGCTCCCCACGAGGGACTGTTAGCCGCGCAACGGCTGATTCCATCCGTGATTTGATGGGCAGGGCTGTCTCTTCAGGAGCCGCATCCGCCGCTGCGTTACCGGATGTTAAGGTTTATGGGCACACCGGGTTGGCTCTAAGCGGCCCGCGAGGGGTATTCAACGCCTGGTTTATTGGCTTTGCATATCTACCCAGTGGACAGGCTATCGTTGTGACCGTCTTGCTAG
>JAHEME010000487.1 GCA_024643825.1 Chloroflexota bacterium
CGCATCCACGACTTCCGGCTTTACGGTGATCGACTGAATACGCTGATGTCCTGTAACCACAATCGTGACCGCGCCGCCCCCAGCAGAGACTTCGAGCGTTTCATGCTCCAATTCTTCCTGTGCGCGCGCCATCTCCTGCTGCATCTTCTGAATCTGCTGGGCGATGTTGCCCATGCCACCGCCGCCACCACCCATCATCGGGGGTCGCCCGCCCATTCCACCTTTACGTTTACTCACGATTCGTTCTCCTCACTGTTCTTAATTCGTTTCACTTTACCGCCCAGGTCGTTGACCGCGAAAGCCGCCAGACTATCCTGGGCAAGCAGCGTTTCTACTTCACCCGTCTGCCCGCCAGAAGCTGCATGACCGACGCGCGCCGCGATCTTGAGGGGCTGCCCAAAGACGTGCTGAAGAGCACGTTCGATCATTTCACCGTTCTGTGGAATCGCGAGTTTCTCTCGCAGCAGCTCGCTGGGAACCTGCAAGATCACGGTATGCCCATCAATGCCATAGAGGGCCGCTGTATTCAGTAACGCTTCTACCGCCAGATCAAGCTGACGGCAAGTCCGCTTAACCTGAGTCCACTTGGCCTGCAACTCCTCTAACGAGGGGGCATCCGCCGCAGGGACGAGAGGTACTGCTTCCTCCGGGGTCGAGATGGTAACTTCCGGGGATGGCTTCGCCCGCCGCTGCGATGGTGCAGATGTAGGAGCAGCAGCTACCTCGGCAGGTTCGTTGTACAGCACATCCACACTTTCGAGAAACGCCAGTTCCAACGGAAGTTGGGGATGCCAGCCGCCACCTGCATCACCAGCAGCGCGGTTGAACCTGCGAATCGCGCCCAGTAGCGCTGGGCGCGGAAACTGCCCCGCCTGTTCTTCGATCACAGCCAGCATATCGGGCCCGACCTCGACTCCTGCTGTCGCCGATCCCCCGGTTTGGATGAGCATCAGCAAGCGCAGATAATCTACCATCTGGCTGGAAAACTGACGTGGATCAGCACCCTCATCCAGCGTATGGTTGATCAACGCCAGCCCACCCGCGCGATCTCCATAGATCAACGCTCCCGTCAGATCGCGCACTGATTCGCCCGCGACCGTTCCCAGAATTGCCTGGGCTGTTTCCAGCGTGAGCACCTGCCCCGGCTCTGCGATCAACTGATCTAGCAGACTGATCGCATCCCGCAGCGATCCTGTCGCCTGCCGTGCGATCATCTCAAGGGCAGCGACATCCGCCTGTGCGCCCTCGGCCTCCACAAGCTGCTCCAGACGATACACAATCTCAGCGAGGGGAATGCGCCGAAAATCAAATCGCTGGCATCGGGAGAGAATTGTCTGAGGAACCTTATGGATTTCCGTAGTTGCCAGAATGAAAATCGCATGGGCCGGAGGCTCTTCCAACGTTTTCAGAAGCGCATCAAACGCCGCCCCAGAAAAGCGGTGAACCTCGTCCACAATGTAAATCTTGTAACGCCCCTCATTGGGAGAGAATGCGATCCGGTCGCGCAGTTCCCGCACATCATCCACACCCGTATGAGAAGCCGCATCGATTTCAATCAGATCGAGGAAGCGACCCTCGTTTACCGATAGGCAGTAGGCACATTCATTGCAGGGGCGGATCGCAGGATCTTCTGCGAGGCAGTTCACCGCTTTGGCGAGCACTCTCGCCATCGTCGTCTTGCCTGTGCCGCGTGGCCCTGCAAATAGGTAGGCATGACCAATGCGCCCGCTTACCAATGCATTATGCAAGGTGTGGGTAACATGCTCCTGACCTACAACCTCGGAAAAGGTCAGGGGACGCCATTTCAAATAAAGGGCCTGCGAGGCCATTGGTGTCTGCTCCTGATGAGCTAATCGGGCGTTCAGGTCATCCTACGAAATGTGCAGAAAGTCTAGCATTCGTCCCGGATCAACGCAACCGATGGAGCGCCCAAAGAATTGGAAAGGCGCTCGACTTTTTTGCCGTTGCCTTGACCCAATCAGGGTCAATCCTGCGATCAGATCGCTCCATCATCGCCTGTTCAGTCACAAAACATGTGACGAAATCCTCGTATCGCGTCATTTTTGTCACACGAAAAACGAACGGAAACGGTCAGACAACGCCGCCCATCCTGTGACAAATTGCCAGTGCCCGGACATTGAAATCCCTCCGGCGTCCCGGAGTTGTGGAAGAGAGTGTGGCTGGTATAATCCCGCAGGCTCTAGAATACTGTGTTAACTCTATGGTTTTGAGGCATGGTGTATGCGATTTTGCAGCGGCAGCAAACGTCTGATCTTCCCGATACTGGCCCTGTGTATCTTCATGATCAGCGGCTGTTCATCTGCCGATGCCGCCGAAGCCGGTGGACTCCCCACACCCTTTGTATATCAAACACCAATCCCGATTGAACGAGCCGATATGACAGCAACCATCTGGCCGCCACTGCTAGATACCCCCGCCGCCCTCATGATCACGCGGATACCAGGAGAAATTGGTGACAGCAATCTACCAGCCCAGATCGTCGATGCACATGATGTGGTAATGCTGCTGGTTCCAGAAGGGGAGTTCACAATGGGGAGCGAAGCGGGCTACCCTGACGAAGTCCCGGTGCATCCAGTCTGGGTCGATTCGTTCTATATCGACCGTCTGGAAGTAACCAATCGCCAGTATCAGGACTGCGTAGAAGCTGGCGCATGCAGCCCACCCCGCCGCGCCGACTGCTGTACCGAAGACCCGAATCGCGCTCCCCTGTGGCCTACCTACTTCGGCAACCCGGAATATGACAACTACCCGGTGATCTTTATCACATGGTTTGACGCGAACGACTTTTGCACATGGCGCGGCGCACGGCTGGCAACCGAAGCTGAGTGGGAAAAGGCTTCTCGTGGCGACGATGCTCGTATCTACCCCTGGGGGAATGAAGAGCCAATGCCAGAACTACTCAACTTCACGTGGCTACCCGGTGAGTTTGAGGTTCGCCCTCGCTATGCGACATCACCTGTCGGCAGCTACCCGAAAGGAGCCAGCCCGTATGGAGTGCTGGACCTCGCCGGGAATGTTTACGAGTGGTTGTGGGATCGCTATGATGCAAATTACTACGAAGTATCCCCTTATGAAAACCCCACCGGGCCGGATACAGGAGACTTCCGCCTAACGCGCGGCGGCTCCTTCTTCAATCAGGCTTTCCGCAATCGATCCGCGAACCGCAATAATGCCTACATCCCCGCCAGCTCGTTTCACTTCGATGGCGGCGCGCGCTGCGCTTCTGATCCGCCGAAATAACCCTGCAAGAAAAATAAAGAGGCTGCCATATTTACCGGGCAGCCTCTTTCGATACTTGTTTTTTGGGGGGGGGAAAATTACCACCCATGTTCCAGCCGCATGATTAGCCGTTCAGGCATATCGGCCTTCTTCATGCGATCCTGCACGGCCTTGATAT
>JAHEME010000488.1:0-2582 GCA_024643825.1 Chloroflexota bacterium
GCCAGTGAAACATGGAAGGGTTCTCAGATTGTTACTAGGGTGGGGAGCCGACCGCTGCTATGAGGTAGGGTAGGGTGTTCAGAACGGAACAGCCCGGTTTACGCCGGGCAGTTTTCATGTAAGTGGGCGGTACAAGACTCGAACTTGTGACTTCTTCCTTGTAAGGGAAGCGCTCTATCCAACTGAGCTAACCGCCCAACTTGCCAGATTATAGCCAGCGGAAGCGGGACGTGTCAACAATAATCAGATACGAGGCAGTACTACTCCGGATTGATGTTGGTACTTCCCCTTGCGATCAGCATAGCTGACATCGCAGGCTTCATCCCCTTCAAAGAACAGTACCTGAGCAATTCCCTCATTGGCGTAGACTTTGGCTGGAAGAGGGGTCATATTACCGATCTCCAGGGTAATGGTTCCCTCCCATCCGGCTTCAAGAACTGTTGTCGGGATGAGTACGCCAGCACGAACGTATGTGGATTTGCAGAGAACCAATCCAGTAACGTTGCGGGGCATGCGGATCATTTCTACTGATTCCGCTAGAACAAATGAATTCGGGGGTATGATGCACTCATTGCCTTCAAAATCAACATATGCGTCGGCTCTGAATTGCTTTGGGTCCACAACCGTTGAGTAGAGATTTGTGAAGATTTTGAATCGATTCCCCACGCGGATGTCATATCCATACGAAGAAATGCCATACGAAATTACCCCCTCGCGGACTTGATTTTCAACAAATGGGTCAATCATGGCCTGTTCCTGTGCCATGCTTCGTATCCAATTGTCTGCTTTGATACCCATCGATCCCCTCGCTTGTTACATGCTTTCTGGGGCTGACATCCCCATCAAGGTTAGTGTCCGTTTCAATACTATCTTTGCCGCAGCGTATAGTTTCAATCGAGCGAGGGCCAGTGCTTCTGGGACATCACTGTGCATGGCGCGGGCTTCCTCGTAAGTCTGGTGGAAGGAATGCGCAAGCTCTTCATGTGCCCAGATAGCTATCTTATGAGGTTCGAGTTCCTGCACAGATCTCTCAATGACTTCTGGAAGTTCCATCATTTTTCGGATCAGTGATAATTCTGCTGGATCGGTAAGAAGCTCTACATTCCCCAGAGCAAATGACAGATTTCGTTCGTCGGCTTGGCGGGCAATCCCTGAACAGCGCACATGGGCATTCTGGATATAGTAAACAGGATTCTCATTCGACTGCTGCCGAGCAAGATCAAGATCAAAGTCCATATGGGTATTCGGCGCATGTTTGAGCAGAAAGTATCGTACCGCATCCGCTCCAACTTCATTGGCAAGCTCGTCAAGCGTTACAAACTCACCTTTGCGTGTGCTCATGCGCTTGGTCTTGGAGTTTTCCGTGAGTGTCACAAATTGATGGATGATATGTTGAAGACGATTCTGGTCATAGCCCAGCGCACCCAGAATCGCCTTGACATCCCTGGCTTCTTCAATGTGATCCGCGCCGAGGATGTTGACGGCGAGGTCAAAGCCTCGATCCATTTTGTTGACGTGGTATGCAATATCTGGCAGGCGATAGGTTGGCTCTCCATTGGAACGGACAAGAGCAACATCCTTCTTCGCGTCACGAATCTGGCGAATGCGAATCCAGGTAGCTTCCCCAGTAGCCGCAGCATCTAGATCATCCTGATCCGGCCGGAGATCAGCATCAGGGTCCCGCTCAGGGGCCAGAGCTTTGTAGGTGAGACCGCGCCCACTTAGATCTTCGAGGACATTCCAGATGGAACCATCTTCATATACCGTGTTTTCATTGAAGAAGGTGTCAAACTCGATACCAATTCGTGTTAGCGAATTCCGTATCATGTGGAAGATGTGTTCCTCAGCAAAATTCTTGAAAACCTCCCACGAACTCTCTTTGAGACCGTCGCCGTTATCCTGGATCAGAGACTCAGCCAGATCGCCGATGTACTCACCCTGATAGCCCTTGTCGGGAAAAGTAAAATCTAATCCCAGTCTCTCGCAATAGCGAGCCTGGAGACTCTCACCGAGCTTACGCATTTGCGCACCGGCATTGTTGAAATAGTATTCAAGCTCAACGGCGTATCCCATCGATCGCAGAAGTCGAGCCAGAGTATCTCCGATAATGCCACCGCGAACTCGTCCAACCGTCAGAGGGCCAGTCGGGTTGGCGCTGACGCATTCTACCTGTGCCTTCTTGCCCACAAAATCATCCATCTGAGCGAACCTGTCGCCTTCAGCAAGGATAAGATCTACCTGCGCCTGAAGCCACGAATCAGACAAGCGGAAGTTAATAAAGCCAGGCCCAGCGATGTCAACAGAGTCTACATAATCCGATTCTGGCAAGTGTCGCATCAACATCTCTGCAATCGCACGGCTTTGGCCTTTCATACCTGCCACGCTCTGGATTTGAAGGGCTGCGTTGGTAGCATAATCTCCGTGATCGACTCTTGAGGGACGCGAAACCTTAAAGGGTGGGATCTCAAAATGGGGCAAGTCACCAGCTTGTTGCGCTTGCCGAACTGCCTGCTCGATTGCGGAAGCAAGATCGTTTGCAATACGTTTCAATGACGTGTCCTCCTGGATAGGCTGCGGAGCCG
>JAHEME010000488.1:2592-3414 GCA_024643825.1 Chloroflexota bacterium
CGGAGCCGATTGTAGCATACAGACATCTACCAACCAATGGTATGAGAGCATCTGTGGTTGACTGAACTCCTCATGCACCCTATAATGCCCGTCATACTCATCTTTCTGGAAAGTAGGTCTTCTATGGGACCCAGCGCGCAGGAACTGCTAACGGTGCGAAAACGCATACTTGGACTGCTCATGCGAGATGCTCGCGAGGCGTCTAGTTACACAGTAGGGGCGTGCAGCGAATTGTTGGGCATACCAGTAGAATCTTATGAGCGTTTTGAAAGTGGTGATCAAACACCTACTCTTCCTCAGTTAGAAATCCTTGCCTATTTCTTTGATATTCCATTGAAGCATTTCTTCGGTACAGATACTTTGGCATCGTCCAAAGATGATCGCAACATCAAGGATCGTGTGCCAGAATTGACGATGCTTCGACAGAAGGTCATTGGACTGAAATTGCGCGAACTGAGGGAGAAAAGCGGCTATACAATGGATCAGGTTTCGGAAAAGAGTGGGCTGAGTTCCGGGCAGATCGAGGTTGTTGAGAATGGAATGCTTGCTCTTCCTGTGACAGCCCTTGAAGGGCTTGCGCAGGCGGTAAATGCACGTATTGAGGACTTAGTGGACAGCCATGGAACTGTTGGAAATTGGCTGCTGGCGCAGGATCAATTTGATTCCTTTACCGAGCTTCCATCAGACCTCAGAAGCTTTATCGTTCGTCCGATCAATCGGAGCTATCTGGATCTGGCTGTCCGTTTGAGCAACATGGAAGTCAACGAACTGCGTAAGATTGCTGAAAGTATTCTGGAAATCACTTTCTGAGGTAAAAGAAAA
>JAHEME010000028.1 GCA_024643825.1 Chloroflexota bacterium
GGGAAACGACACTGTTCGCCGGGGAAGGTTTGGCAAACCAAACTAGGCCGACAACAGATAGGACGGGGAGTATGAAAAAAACACCGCATGCCTGGTGCAGGGTCATCAGACGGCGACCGATCACTCTTTGCCTTCTTTTGCCCAATCTGGGACGTGTTGGACTACCTGTTGCATAAGTGACATGAAATCACGGGCAGACATTTCGACCCCGGAATCCCACCGATCCTTCTCCGCGCTTCGCAATTGACTCTGCTCTGCGAACTTCTTAAGTAAATGCTCATCACCTCGCTTTGGAGCACTCTTTTTTGAGACAAGAAGCTCAAATGAATCCCAGGATGGTAATTGTCGGGCAGCTTCTGGCTTAAAGAATGCATAGGGTGTGATGACTATCTCATCCTGATTCAGCCGACAGGCCACGCAATACCACCCTTTGGGAACCCACGAACGACCACGTTGAATCGCAAAGTGCCACGCCTGCACATTGATGCGCTCATTCCAGTTCAACACAGAAGGATCTACCCGGCGTGAGCGGAGTTCAATATGAGAGTTATCAGCAACTAGATAGCGACCACTGGGCCAAATCTCTCGCAATCCGGCTTCGACTCCCCACGATAGGCCCACCCCAATCAGCAGCACACCGATCACGGTGACGCATAGCTCCAGGAGTCCAGTCAGCTGCATTATATCTGTGATCAGCGGCATCACGACAAACAAGCCGATTACTATGCTGGAGAGCATTGCAACCATCACCACCAGGCGCACTCCCAGATGATTGCGGTCCACACGGTACATAATTTTGCCCGTTGAATTAACCATTTTTTTCTCCCATGAAATGTCGAACTTTGAGCAATAGTCGGCCCCGACATGATCAACCCTGTTGAGTTTAGACCGCAGATAGGCCATCCAAGACTTTCAGGATAATTTCCCTGGCTTGCTTCGAAGATCGGCAAGTTTCCACTAAGCACTTAATTGGTCTATGCTAAACTCCGCCTAGATTGACAGCGATGAATAACCCGTGAAATGGTATACTTTTCGCTTCATGACTCACAGTCAGAATTGCAGATTCGTTTTCGATAGTTAGAATCCTTCTTGAATCCTTTTTCTGATAAGGCCTGATTCTAACATTGGCTTTATAGGGTGTCGATATTGATCCCCTTTCACTGCATCTGTCATCCGACAAGGAGTAGTTGAATGGCCCATCCATTGCGCGGGGTATACGCTGCTGTCGTTACACCCTATGACGAGAACGGGCAGCTCGATGAGCAGGCATTTGTATCCCTATTGCAGCACCTAACAGCCCGTGGAATGCATGGCGTTCTTGTTGCTGGCACAACCGGAGAAGGCCCTTCACTCACGATTGCCGAGCGCATTCGTCTATTTGTACAGGTACATCAAGCCCATGACAATCTGCGGCTTCTTGCGGGTACGGGTGCGGCCAGCCTCCAGGACTCGATACAACTTTCCCGCGCGGCTTTTGATCAGGGAGCCAGCGGGATTGTTGTCATTCCTCCCTTCTTTTACTTAGAACCATCTGAAGAAGGTTTATTTTGCTTCTATCAATCGCTCATCCAAGCGGCTGTGCCTTCGGATGGAGCCGTTCTGCTCTACCACAATCCATTCGTCAGTGCGCCACCAATAACACACACACTGATTGCCCGTCTGCTTGATGCCTTTCCGAACCAGCTTGCAGGAATCAAGGATAGCAGTGGCAATTGGGATTACACACAGACACTTCTACGTGACATCCCGAATCTACAGGTTCTGTTGGGGAGCGACAAGATCATGGCGCAGGGTCTGGAAGCAGGCGCAGCAGGCGGGATCACAGCCCTCGCGGGAGTGTTCCCTGATTTGCTTCGCGGGGTCTTTGATGCCCATTCCGATGATGACGATCTCGATTCCAGCCAACAGCGATTGAGCACAGCTCATCAGAAGTTTGATGGACTGCCACGTATTCAGGCGTATAAGTGGCTCTTACGGGCTGGGAATTTGATACCCGCTGCTCAGATTCGTCCGCCCCTACGCCCCCTGACACCCCAAGAGATTGAATTTCTTAGCGAACGGTTCCACTTGAATGTCCCTGTTCCCCAAACCATTGATATGAAAGACATAAGCCCATTAGCCTAACGGGAGCCGTTATGTTCACAGCACCTCTAACTCTTGGGATCGAAGAAGAATATCAGATTATTGATCCGGAGACCCGCGAGCTTACTGCATATATTCAACAGTTTCTGGAGCACGGACGCGTGCTCGGCGACCAGCTAAAACAGGAGTTCATGCAATCGCAGGTTGAGGTTGGAACGCGAATTTGCAGCTCGGTGCATGAAGCACGAGTTGACCTCGTACGCTTACGCAAAACGATGATCGAAATCGCCGACACTGCCGGTCTCTGGTTAGCAGCAGCGAGCACACATCCATTCTCTCACTGGGAAGATCAGGTTATCAGTGACAGTGAACGGTACGTGGAGTTCGCCGAGGACATGCAGCATGTTGTACGCAGCCTGCTCATCTTTGGCATGCACGTTCATGTGGGTTTCTCAGATGACCTAGCTGGTCGCGAGTTGATGATCACGGTCATGAACCAAGCACGCTATTTTGTCCCTCATATCCTTGCCTTGTCCACCAGCTCCCCATTCTGGATGGGGCATAACACCGGTCTGAAGAGCTACAGAAGCATTGTATTCAAATCTATGCCCCGCACCGGATTGCCTATGGAATTCCGATCCTGGTCTGAATACGAGAGTTTTGTTCGCGTTCTGGCAAAGGTCGGCGCACTGGGAAAAGACGCACAGACTGTCGGTGATGCAACACGAATATGGTGGGATCTTCGTCCCCATCCACGCTACTCTACACTGGAATTTCGGATTGCTGACATCCCGACAACTATTGACGAAGCGATCTGCATTGCGGCCTTATTTCAGGCCGTGGTTGCGAAGTTGATTCGGCTCCGACAGAATAATCAAACGTGGCGCGTTTATCGTCGTGATATGATCAATGAGAATAAGTGGCGGGCAGTTCGCTATGGTGTATCGGGAAAGCTCATTGATTTTGGCAAAGAAGAGGAAGTACCCCTCCCTGATCTGATAGACGAACTAATTGATCTGGTAGACGACGTTGTGGACGATCTTGAGAGTCGAGAAGCAGTGAATTATGCTCGAACAATCGCACGGAATGGATCGAGTGCAGATCGCCAAATTGCCGTGTATGAACAGGCTCTGACTGCTGGCGCAACGAAGCGGGACGCACTCATTGCTGTCGTGGACCACCTGGTGAGAGAAACGCGGCTCGGTATCACATGAATCCTCAACGATGGATCGCACTGGGCATGCTGGCTATAACGGGAATTTGTATTGCAACGAGCAATATCTGGCTAACCACGCTTCGCGGGACAAACGACAGTCTTACCCCAACACCGACACGATCCCCAGAAAGCGAGGGGCTGGAAGGCGCAATTCCAGAAGGAACAGGAACCCCTTCTTCTGATTCCATAGATTTGACCCCTACCCTTGATCCTGTCATTGCTGATCTTATGCAATCGATGGGAGAGGAAAATGCTGCGATCAGCAACCAACCCTTCGTCATATTGGCGGGCGATTTCACCACTATCGACTCGATACACCAGGCGACCGGCACGGCATCGATCTTTCAAGTTGGCGAGACCCGTCGTGTATTGCGGCTAGATCCATTCCGAGTCACGAATGGGCCAGACCTTCACGTACTTCTCTCGCGTGTAGATCGCCCTCGAACGAGTACGGAAGCCTACAGTGGATCGCAAGATCTTGGCCCACTGGCGGGTTCGGACATCGCCCAAAACTTCGAGATACCGCCGGGCACATCGTTGGATACTTATAGGAGCGTCGTTATCTACAGCCTATCTCTACAGATCGTATACAGTACAGCCACACTTGAAACAGTGCGCGGTCAGTAGAGATCATCATTTTCATGAGTGAAGGTTGGGTCAGGAAAATCGGTGCATATTTCGACGAGGCAGCACCTAGATATGCGTCGGACATGGAGTCCGTCTTTGGCCCCCTGGCACATGGCCTCATCGATCTAGGAAATCTTCAGGCCGGGGAGCTTGTCATTGACATAGGCACGGGGACAGGGGCAGCCGTTCGCGCTGTCCAAAAGATAACATCCCACATCATAGGCCTCGACATCTCCAAACAAATGCTGGAGCAAGCGAGAACGGGAACTACCGCACCACTCGCGCGTTGCGACACGCATGAATTACCCATCCAGGACAACTCAGTTGACGTGGTGATCGCCGCGTTTGCGTTGAACAGCACAGACCCAACCATCGCCCTTGCGGAAGTTCACCGCATATTGCGCCCTCAGGGAAGACTTCTTGTTCAGGAATGGGATGCTGAAGATCCTATCAGCGAAATCGTCTCCGATACATTTGCGAGTTATGCTGTTGATGATCCGCCAGATCATCTAGCGGCATTTCGTACCCAAATGGGAATGCACCTTCCGTGGGATGACGTTGAAAGCATCGACGAGCTAGTCGGACTTCTCAAAAAAGAAAACTTTCGAATCCTGGAAGAGAAGCGGGAAACTCCAACCATCCCATTTGGGAATGTCCGCCAGTTTCTAGCCTACAAGCTGGCTTGGCCGACCCGCACTCGCGAACTTGAAGTCATGCCATCTGATCTTCGCGCACTTTGCTTGAGTGACCTTCTTGAGAATATGGAGAGCTTCGCCGAGACGAATGGAAATCTGCTGTGGAAGCCCAACGTGTTTCGGATTATTGCAGAAGCATAACCCTATCAGACCCGCAGATCAGCCAGTTCAAGGCTCAAGGCAGCAGCCTGTGTCCGAAGGCCCACGATAACCCGGCTTGACGCTCCCGCTTCTCCACGTCTGGCAAACGCATGTTTTTTGTAGGCGAGTTCTGTCAGCCTATCGAGATAACGTGTGACTTTCCACCATCTCACTGGCCCTCCAGAAAGCATCGCCGCCAAGAGAACAGCAAATCTCCTGAACGCCGATACCGTAATCGCATACTGCTCTGCATTTAGGGTTCCTTCAGATACTTCCTCAGAAAGCTGGGTGACTATCCACGCTCTTTCACGGCGAATCGCCACAACCATTGTGATAAATACCAACGCCACCCCACCCCAATCCGCGATAAAGGTTAGGCACAGCACCGCCGGGGAGAACTCTACCATCACAAGCGATGTGTTATGAATGCTGTGCGCGATCATAGCAGCAAGAAGGCCCACCAGGGGTGCACCAAGCCTCACGATCTGTCTGGGAGAGTGCCGAGCGATTCCGAATCCAATTCCGGCTAGGCTGGTGAAGAAAGCATGGTTCAACCCAAAAATCACCCCTCTGAGTAGAACTATACTTACATCGGCGTCCAGAAAGTAGAGCACATTCTCGATGGCAGAAAAACCAAAGCCTACGAGGCTACCATACAGAATTCCATCGAACACCCCATCAAATTCGTTCCGCCAAAAGACATAAACAGCCAGTACGGCGAACGCCTTGAAGATCTCCTCCGTGATTGGCGCAAAGACGGAGCCGCTAATCACATCGACCGCTGTACTTCCAACATCAGCAAGGTAAAAGGGTACGCCAAGAATTAACTGCGATATGAGTGAAAATAGGGCAGCAGGAAAGAATCCCCAGAGGAAGACCGCCGCGAGCAAACCAAGAGGTTCCTTCTCAAATCGATCCATCCAGTAAAGAAAGAGTGGATAAATCATCATAGGAACGATCCCGGCAAGAAGGGCAACTCCGAATGGCATTTCTGGTCTCTCCTGTTGCTCAGGCTGGCCTTGTGCTAGGCCAAATCCGTTTCACCCACTTGGCATATGTTGAGCCAAAGTGTACGAGTGGGCTACTCAACCGTCCGTGCCGCTGACCTTCCTTCAATGCCTGCCGAAGACCATCAGCGTGATTGGCGAATGGCCGTGTTGTCAGTGTACTCGATCCATACTCAATTGGAAGGTGAGCATCGCTTCCGCATGACATCAGTTTTCTGTGCTGATGGGCGAACTCCAATGCTTTGACGTTATCTTCCTGGTGCAAACAGCGAGCGTTAAAAACCTCAATGGCCTCAACGTCTTCGACGATTCGCAGCAGGGCATCCAGCTTCCATGCACCCTTACGATACCGATCAAAGGGATGAGAGACCCCGATCACCGCCCCCTGTTCACGGAGGCGACCTATCGTTTCTTGTGGAGTTAGATTAGCTGGGACTTCTTCTTTGATATACCACGCAAGTATCTCTCCCTCGGTAGTCATGATTTCTTCGCCCGGAATAATGAGCATCGGATACATCCGCGCAATCTCAAGCGCAGCCTTAGCGGTGTTGTGATCGGTAACAGCAAGGCGATCAATACCCGCCCGCTGACAAATCAAAGGCAGGCGATCCAACCGGGTAAGACAATCTTTTGAGTAGATTGTGTGTGTATGAAGCTCAACCGTCCATTCCAGTGTGCTCATGTCTGCTCCTATGTTCAATCCTTGATTTCCAGTCTTTCAGCGATTGTCAGCGGCTCTCGGAGTCTCCTAATTCTAGTGGGACTCTTTCTGCCACATCTGCATCAGATAACCCCATCGCAAAAATACGTTTGCGGAAAACCGCGGCTGTGACTAGCCCTAGTACAGCACCAAACCATAAAGTCGATAGCCGAAGAATCAGTGCCGCCGCCCCCGACAGCGTGGAATCAGCACGATGGAGCACCAAGATCTGCACCATGCCTACTATTGTAAACTCTGCGGCTCCTAACCCACCCGGAAGCCCGCTGACGGCCCCAATGATCGATGATGCCGCTAGAATGAATGTCGCCTGCCAGAGAAGCAACCATCCGGGCGAAATGCCCAGCCCATATAGCATCAAATAGAAGGCCAGACACTCGCCAAACCAACTCACTACCCCGGAGGCAATTGCCAGTGATAAGGGAAGTGGGCGGAAGAGTTCAAAGCTGGATTCGTACAGTTCTCTTACGGCATGACTGTAGCGTTTGAGAAAAGAAATGTGATCGAGCCACCCCAGGAATAGGATGACAACGGAGCGAAATTGAAGCGCAAGAATGCCAGCAAGCAAGATTCCCAGAACCAGAAAGTAGGCAGGAAGATAGGGCAGGAGAATCTCTCGCTGGGCTTGATCTTGAGACAGGATTCCACCAACCCCGATAGCTGCCAACAGCAACATACCAAGGCCATCTGTCACCCGTTCAGCAAGAATCACGGGCACGGTACGCGCCATGGAAGTACCAGTCATGGATCGAACGGCAGTCGCCTTAAGAAGTTCCGCCACCTTCCCTGGCGACAGTGCCAGGACAAGACCCGACACGAAGATTGTAGCGCTATTCAAAGGGCTTAATCCACGCACACCTATCAATCGCAGGTACAGATGCCATTTGACCCACCGGATCAAATAATTGAGGAACGTGAGCGCGAGAATCGGCCCAACAAGAAAAAGCGGAAAGGTGTAAATCCGTGCGCCAATATCGCGGTAGTCAGAATACAGCAGAAGGCCGACGACTACTGCCAAACCGAAAATGCCTCCAACAATAAGTTTGTTTCGGATTTCTTTCAAAGTCCACCATCATTCCGGAATCAATTCGCCCATATTCTAACAGATAGGATATGCCTTACAAGAGAGCTTCAGCATCTTATTTTCCATCCTGCCCCCTGAGATTCTTGAGGAGGTTGCTCCACTGCAATGGGAGTCGGAATCGGAGAAACACATACGTTGCGAGATGATGATCTCTTCCACCCTTTTTTGCCCGTTTGTTGCCTATCTTCAATCAAGCTACACTTGAGTTTTACAGATGAAGAAATCAAGAATTTTGGGACATCACGGACACAGGGAGCATGAAACTCATAGTTTCCCTCGCAGAGCAACGGCTGAAATGGCTGAGAAATATCCTCTTTGTGCTAATGGTGGCAGAAGTTCTTCTTTTGGTGCTAGATATCCCATTCTGGATTGACCAGGTAGGAACTGACGCGTGGCATGGAAACTCTGAAAAGAGCTTCCTGCTGCTCTTATTCACAGTAGTAACTCCTCTTTTGTCTCTGGGACTTACTATCTTCGGGATATTGCTGGTGCTTTCACAGAAACGTTTGGACGAAAAAACACCACAACCACCCACTCGCCCAAATAGGTTCCCCGCAGGGAATTTCACCGGGGCATCGGCAGATCAATCACACGATTTAGACTCAACTGGTCAAACATTGGCCCATCGCGCCGACGAACTAACCACAATTAATCGCGTTGCCGAGACCATCAACCGAACGCTCGACTTACAAGAAATTTTTAATGTGTCCCTTCGCGGTGCAGTAGGCTCTATCGGCTGGGATATGGGATCCATCCACATGTGGGATGAGCAGTCAGATACGTTTACTATGGTCAGCTATGAGGGTCTCTCCGAAGATTTTATCAGGCAGACAATCGTTGTAGATGCCGGAGATGGTTTGGTTGGGAAAGCCGTCTCGCTAGGCGAGATTCTTGTAATCGATGATGCTCGTTCGCATCCCGATACCTCCGAAGCATATCTTCCAGGCTTCCCAGTAAGCCAGATCTACATCCCTCTAATCTCCCAACCAGGGCAAATGGTGGGTGTTCTTAATGTGAGTTCATCTATTCCGAGCAAGCTCAGAGGAAACCAAGCAGATCTACTTGTGACGATTGCCCACCAGATCGCAATTGCCATCGACAAAGCGCAGCTTTATAGTAAGGTCAGCCACCACGCTGTCGAATTGGAGCGCATTGTCGATGCCCGAACGGAACAATTGGAAGAAGTCGTAGACGAGCTTCAAGTTGCACTCGAACGAGCAAAGGAAGCTGAGACGCTGAAGTCGCTGCTGCTATCAACGGTCTCCCACGAGCTACGAACACCTCTTGCAACGATCAAGGGCAACACGTCGATGCTTAGAGAACATCATGCGAGAGTTACCCCAAAGATGCTTGTGGAACATCTCAAAGACATCGAAGAAGAAACGGATAAACTTACTGATCTGATCAGCAACCTTCTGGATATGTCTCGGCTTGAGGCAGGCATCTTGCATATTCAACCACACCCCATCGATCTAGTATCTATCGTTCGGAGCGCCGTAAACGCAGGATCAGTCCGTTATCCAGGCCATGAAGTTTCTCTTTCTGTGACATCTTCGACACCCCCATGTCTTGGGGACGCTCGAAGAATCGATCAGATCGTTGCGAATCTGATCGATAATGCAGCCAAATATTCACCGCCAGGCTCGGCAATCTCTGTTCAGATAGAGAGCCGCAATATGGATCTTGTAGTCTCCGTGAAAGATCAGGGCCTCGGTATTGCCCCCGAAAAAATGGAACGCATCTTCGACCGCTTCTACCAGATTTCTCAATCTGGCGATTCTGGCAGGCATGGGATCGGATTGGGGCTTGCCATTTGCAGGGGTTTGGTAGAGGCTCACGGAGGTGGGATTTGGGCTACGAGTGAGCCTGGCACTGGAAGTATATTTTCCTTCAGCATTCCGATGGCCCAACCCGAGATCCTGAGTAAGGAGCCTTGATCTATGAAAAAGACAATCATATTGCTTGTGGATGATGAGCCAAAAATTATCCGCTTCGTCAAGACATCTCTCACCTTTGAGGGCTACAGCATGCTCACCGCCGCAAGCGGAAGCGAGGCTCTTGCTATTTTCGAGGAGGCATCGCCTGATTTGATTATCCTAGACCTGGGCCTTCCCGATATGGATGGATTCCACGTATTGGAGGCAATCCGGGCATACTCAATAGTGCCTGTTATCATTCTTACAGCAAGAGACGACGAGAAAGATAAAGTAAGAGGGCTTGAACTTGGCGCAGATGACTATCTGACCAAGCCCTTTGGGGCAAAGGAACTGGAGGCACGAATTCAGGCTGTCCTGCGCCGCGTTGAATGGTCGCCTCAGCCCAACGACATCACCGAATTTCGCCTTCATCGCCTATATGTTGATTTCAAGCGCCGCCGTGTTCAATCGGGTGATTTAGAAGTTCACCTGACACCAACCGAATACGAACTTCTGAGAACTCTCGTACAGCATACGGGGCAGGTTCTTTTGCATGGAGACCTATTAACACGAGTATGGGGTGAAGAATACAGGAATGACCTCGCGATCCTGCGAGTCAATGTATCCCGACTTCGCCAGAAACTCGAAGAGGACCCGCGACAACCCCGATACATTCTTACTGTCCCAGGGGTTGGCTATACAATGCCGTCTGACTGAGATGTTTTTGTTATATTTTCCCCACGATTGTTATGCCGATGAAATGTTGGTGAGATATAGTTTTTTTAGCAGCGTGTATTACCCCACAGAACACACGCTAGCGAACCAGATAGCGATGGTCGAATCAGCGAACCCGTAACCCTGTACCATTTCCTTATCTATGATTCGGCTGTCAACCGGCAGAAGCACACCTCACCCACCCTCAGCCTTGTGCTTCTGTCAGAAAGTAAGAGAAGGCAACGACAGGTTGCCTTCTCCTTTTGTTTGGTTTAGATATGGATCATAGAGACAATCTTCAGGAACCCGACCGCCCCCAGTACCATCGTTTAAGCGGATTATTCCCACCCGCTGCCGTACGCACTTCACTTTCGGATTCATCTGGATAATGAACAATCCGCAGAGTCATTCGCAAAGCACCTAGCTCAATAACATCCCCATCACTAAGCGGAAATTCACGGCCTGGCAACAATCGTTGTCCATTCACCCATGTCCCATTCGTGCTGTTCTGGTCAATCAGATACAACATCTGGTCTCCAGGGCGTATCAGCGCATGCCGCCTCGATACACCATGCCGCATTGCCCCCAGTGGTGCAAAATCAAGATCCGGACGGAATGCACTCATCTGATCCGCACGTCCCAGAACCGTCACACGCCACACATCAAGCCCAACCGTGCTTGTCTGGGCGCCTGTAATATGAAACAGGATACGCCATGCTGGTCCCGCTCGCTCTGGTGTTATCTCCTGCGGCGGCGGAGATAGCGCGATATCTTCTTGTGGCGGCGCTATCTGAAAATCATCCGCCCCTTCAGCGAGAGGCTCATGAGGTTGATTGAGTGGTTTCGTGACCACTGAGAATCCTTTGCTGTGCAATAGCACAATATGCTGGCCTGCGCTGGTGTATCATGGTGGCAATCATGATACAAACCATTTTCATACACTGTTGTACATCGTTTCTACCGGGCCTGCAAGCGAATTACTGATACAAGGCGCATTCCAAATCCCTTTTTGGGCGTCGCTTTGGTGCATCATATCTCACTGCCCGATCAGCCGCGCTCGCCCATCAAGTCACAAAACCCGTGACGATTTCCCAAATCGCGCCCATTCCAAAGTCATTTTTGTCACATAAGAAATGAACGGAAACGGTCACAAAACGGCGAACAAGTCGTGACGAATTATGCTATCCCCTGGAAGTTGCATTACACCGACTGGTACACAACACCAGGCTCTTGCGGTTAACTCACACGCTTAGCAACAGGATTCTCCAGAGTTCCTATACCTTCAATAGTAACCCGTACCATGTCTCCAGGGATGATCCTCCCCACCCCGGCAGGAGTCCCCGTCAGGATCACATCACCAGGTTCCAGAGTCATAATCGTAGAGATATGGGCGATCAACATTGGTATTGAGAATACCAGAAGAGATGTTCTCGCATCCTGTCGAACTTCCCCATTCACCTCACACCGTATCGATAAGTCGAGAGAATCGACTGATGTACTCATCCACGGCCCCAGTGGAAGAAAAGTGTCAAAACCTTTAGCTCGCGTCCATTGTCCATCTTTTCGCTGGAAATCCCGATCACTTACATCGTTTGCGCAGGTGTACCCACGAACATACTCAAGAGCCGAATCTTCGGATATGAACCGCCCTTGCTTTCCTATCACAACGGCAAGTTCTGCCTCATGATGAACCTCTCCCATGATTGGCAGAATCGCAATAGATACACCTGGCCCAATTAAGGCACTTGGAGGCTTGAAGAACAATAGCGGTTCGGCGGGAAGGTCGTTACCGAGTTCCTTCGCATGATCTACATAATTGCGTCCAACACAAATAATCTTTGAGGGAACAGTGGGCGGTAGGAGACGTACCTCCGCAAGGTCTACCTCATATGCTCCGATCACTGCGTGGACATCAAACGGGTCGCCGTTCAACCGATAAACTTTACCCTCGTTAATCACTCCATATTGAGGGCCACTCCCCATCTCGTACCGACATAGGAACATCATGGATCCTTTCTACAATAAGCTGGTGCGCTAAGACATATCTATCACTCCCTGCGATGCAGGGAGCACTCGACCGCAAGAATCGCAGATAAGACTACCTTTGATCATCTGCAGTTCAGCCTGATGACATTCTGGGCAGAGAAGAATGCTTATGGTATCGCCACGACTATTGACGTGATCGCCTAGTCGGCGGCCCCATACTAAATCATAATCCATCTGCCATGACTCAATACGAATGTCTATAACATCAAGAGCTTGTAATAAGTCGAAAAGTGCGCTTGCCGAATACGTTTTTCCCGGAATCAAGAGAGCATCACGCCCTCGGCGACGAGTTGTGACGAGAAGACCTCCTGGACAAAGAACTCTAATAGCTTCCATCAGAACCGCCTGAGGATCAGGCGTAAACTCCAGCATCTCCAGTGCAATGACGGCATCAAAACTACTGTCTGCAAACGGAAGGTTCATTGCGGTTCTACGCATGAGCCACACACGATCTTGATAGGATTTCAATTTCCGAGCAGCACCCATGATCATCTTCATCGAATCATCTATTCCGATTATTCGCCCTTGAAATCCTGGCTGGCGCAGCAAAGTCATAAGCAAACGCCCTGTTCC
>JAHEME010000489.1 GCA_024643825.1 Chloroflexota bacterium
GAGTACAAAATCGCGTTACCGAATTCATTATTAAGAAAGTATGTAATACAAATGAGGGTTGATCGCCAATTGAAAGAGGGACAAAGCGGTCAAGGATGGGCGGTTGGCGAGAGGAAGCTGCGAAGTTGTGGTAGGCAGCGGCCCCTGGCTCCATCACGAATTGTGGAGTCTGCTACCCCATCGCGGGCGCGTCAGCCGAGCGACACATCCTTATCCAGCCGATCCAGATCGCCCGGCTCTTTGACATCCTCGTGGGTGAAGGTCTCTGCTGGCATGGCGGGACTCCTGCTGCGGCGCGAAGTTCCCTGTTATGGGCTAATCAGTCCGATTTCACAAGCCGGGTCGCAGGCCCATCCCCTGCAAGGCAATATGTGCCGCCATCCGAGCGATAAATCGCCCGGCTACTGGCTCCGCCGCTTACGCGGCTGCGTCTGAAAAAGGAGATGGAAGCCCCTTACCAGAATGCAGCGAGACCCCTTCGAGGCGCTGCGGGCCGTACCTGTTACGTGTGTCTACGCGAAACTATCCAAATGCGATTGCCCTGTCATCCCCTATGCTGATCCTTGTGTTTCCCTGTCCGAGAGCGTATGATGGTCGCATTCACAGAATCGACAGGGGGAAGTCATGATCGGTGCCTTTGTGAAGAACTATCTGGTGACGCTGCTGCCCTTCGTGGTGTTGGATGCGTTGTGGCTGGGGCTGGTGGCCCCGAAGTTCTACAAGGAGCAGATCGGGTTCATCATGGCGAAGTCGCCGAAGTGGTCGGCGGCGGTGGTGTTCTATCTGCTGTACATCGTCGGGCTGGTGGTGTTCGTTACCGGGCGGGAGGGGACTCCGGGGCAGGCGGCGCTGCGCGGCGCGCTGTTCGGGTTGATCTGCTACGCCACGTACGACCTGACGAACCTCGCCACGCTGGAAGGCTGGCCGATCCGGGTGACGGTCGTAGACCTGCTCTGGGGGACGTTCGTCAGCGCGGCAACCTCGCTGGTGGCTGTGTGGCTGGCGCGGCTGTTCTGAGAAGCTGTTCACAACTATAGAAAACATTCCCCATACAAGTAATCCGGGCGATGCGTTATGCTTCAATGACACATAGCCGTCCGTCCCGATGTTTGCGAGCATGGTTCTGCTGAGGAACAAACGTTTCGATGGTATACTATGGTTCTGTGATGATAGATGCCGCCAGCCTGCAAAGCCTATCAAGGAGGCAATCTATGTAACGGGCGGCAGTACCAGGCTTTCCAAATGGGGCGGGGGCTTGTTTCTAGAAACAGGGGAGCATCTCATGCCGCAAGAAAATGGGATCGTTGAAACACGCACCGTACGTCTGTGGGTGGGTGAGGATGGGATTGTCCGCGTTCGCTACTTCGAAAACATCGAAGAAACCCTCGAAGACGCCATTGAGAATATTCAAGCCCTGGGTGACCTCGTTGGGGATCGGCTGAACGTCGTCTTTTTCGATTACTCCAATGTGAAATCGCAAACCAGAGAATGCCGCCAGTACTATGCGAGCGAGGCAACTGCCCGCGTGGTCAGCGCGACTGCCATTCTCGTGACCTCAGCCCTCAGCCGAGTCATTGCCAATTTCTTCATGGGGTTCAACAAACCAAAGCACCCAACCAGGATCTTCATCTCGGAGGAAGAGGCGGTCACATGGCTGAAAAGCTTCTTGCCAGAAAGGGAACCCTCTATCTGATTCCTGTTGTCTGCAAATGTACATCCAAGGAGTAGTGAGGGATGGAAGCGCTAAAGCTGGTTGTTAGCACCCAAATGGGTGATCTACAGGTGGGCGAGGATGGCCTGGTTCGCGTCAACGTGCCAGAGGAGAAACGACCACAATGGATGTAAATCGACCAAGTATCAGCGCCCGGATAGGCACGTTGCAAATGGGCGAAGATGGCATTGCTCGTATCACGATAGCTGAGGGAGTAGTGGTGACTATGGAAGTAGCCAGAGAGATCATCGCTGCTTTAGAGAAACTCAATGCAGGCACCCCCCTGCTGATTCTATACTATTTCAGAAATTCGACCGGGTTCACGTCGGAGCGGGAAACGCGGCAGTATCTTGCGGAGGCCACAATTATCAAAGGGGCCGCCATGATTGTCCGTTCAGAGGTGCACAAAATGCTGGGCAACTTCTGGATAAGAATCAATAAACCACGCTATCCGATCCGACTGTTCGCCACAGATAAACCAGCACTTGAATGGCTGAAGAGTCTATGAACGGGCAGCGCCGGGTAAGCATAAGGCGTCGGAGATCAGGATACTGGCATGTTAGAGTCTGACCAACGGTTGGCTCCACTTCTTGAGGCGATCATTGCATTGGCCTCACTGGACTTCAGCTACAAAGCGCCCGTCAGTGATGCTGGCGATCTGCTGGATGCGCTGGGTACGGGCTTGAATGCGCTGGGCGAGGAACTCCAGAGTTCTGTGGTTTCGCGCGATTATTTTGACGGCATCATCCAATCGATGAAAGAGTCGATCATCGTCATTACGCCGACCGCGCGCATCGGCATGGTCAATCAGGCGACGCTCGATCTGCTGGGCTATGACGAAGACGAGATACTCGGAATGTCGCTGCCCTCGATTTTGCATGAGTCGATTAGCATCGAGGATATGGTCGGCGGGCAGCACGAAAAGACTTTTTGGACGAAGGATGGACAAGAAATCCAGGTACTCTTTTCTGCGGCGGGAATTCAGGGCAGCAGCGGGGATGTTGTCTGCGTCGCCAGCGACATCAGCGAGCGTAACCGCGAACAGGCGGAACTCAACCGCGTTTCCCAGCTATTAGAGACGATCTTTGAACATACCCACATGATGGTGGCCTATCTGGATCATGAGTTCAACTTCGTCACGGTCAATCAGGCGTATGCCAGGATCGATAACCGCGACCGCGACTTCTTTGTCGGCAAGAACCACTTCGATCTGTATCCCAACGAAGAAAACCGGATCCTCTTCCAGCAAGTGGTGGATACAGGCGAGATGTATGTCACCAATGCCAGACCCTTTGAGTATGAGTACAACCCGGAGCGCGCTACTACTTACTGGGATTGGAGCCTGGTGCCAGTCAAAGCCCCGTCGGGCGAGATCACCGGGCTGATTCTGTCACTGCTGAATGTGACTGACCGTATCCGTGCACTGCAAGATCAGTATGAGACCGAGGTGAGGTTTCAGGCCATTGTCAACAGCCTGGAACATGCCGTCTTATTATTCGAGCCAGACACGCACAAAATTCTAACCTGCAACCCGGCGGCGATGGAAATCTTCGGATGCAGCAAAGAGAAACTGATGGGCGCTACGCTTGAGTTTCTTTACCCGGACAAGAAAAGCTACACGCAGTTTCGGGAAGGACTGGCGAACGCGCTGCGGGAGTCTAACACCTACGATGTGGAAGCACAGCTGCAGCGGGTAG
>JAHEME010000490.1 GCA_024643825.1 Chloroflexota bacterium
ACTCTCTGAATGTCGTGAAGCCGTTTCGCGATCTCGATCTGGCGAGAAACGGCAACCCAATCTTTGACGCCCCCGGCCCATGCGATGCGATCATAGTTTGGGTGTCCGATGGTGTGTTGCAGCCACCATTCCAACACGGGTTGGAAGCGGAAATCGATGCAGGTAACGACGACCGCCTCGCAGGTGTTGATCGGTTGAAAAGAATTCATGTTGTCCCCCCTCCTGGCGAAGGGCAATTATGCACCGGAACCTGCCAACGGCAAACCTGCGATCCCACTAGCACGGAATTCAAATCGGATGTATACCATGCCCGATGTAAGCACCATTGCAAGGAGGACATATGAAACGAATGATCTTCGCTGTGCCCCTGCTAGTAGCTCTGCTCGCCTGCGCCTTCCCGCCAACGGGTAAGCCTCCGCTCGTGACGCCTACGCCTTTACAAATCCTGCCGCCGCCCGCGCAGGCTACAATCTCCGTCACGCCGCTCCGCCCACCTGAAACGCCCGCTGCGGTGGACGTTACGATCTACCTGATCCTGATGGGGGACGACGGGGCGACGGGCCGCCCCGTCGGGTGTGGGGATAGCGGCGTGGTCAGCATCCGCAGCGTCCCCGCCAGCGATTCGCCGCTGCGGGCCGCCATGACCGAGCTTCTCACCGACAAGCGCGAGACCGACGACGCAGGGCTGTACAACTCGCTGGTTCTCTCCGACCTCGTGGTAGATAGCGCCGAAGTCGGCGACGACGGCACGGCGCGCGTCGCCCTCTCCGGCGATCTCGTACTGACGGGCGTGTGCGAAGATGCGCGGATTCAGGCGCAGTTGGAAGAAACCGCACGCCAGTTCTCGCCCTCGCAGGATGTCGAGATCACCATCAACGGATCGCCACTCGCCGATCTGCTGAGCGGGCAGGGGTGAGTTGTTCGGGCTGACCAAACAACTTCCCATTACGATTCCTACGAGGGCAGGGAGATCGCATAAGTAAGGGGCTTCCAGCCCCTTTTTTACGGGAAACCGCTGCCAGCGGTTTCCCGCGTAGCCGGGCGATTTCGTCGCTCGGATGGCGACGTAATCTCCGAACCGCGAATTCCCCAATCCTCTCTCACTCCTCTTTGCGATACAATCAACCGGGTACGGCATAGGCCGCACCCATGAATCGTATCGAGGAGTCGTTCACCAATGGCAGATGAGTTCGGGGCTACCGAGAAAACGCCCCTGAAAATCTTAGCAGGCTCAGAGAGCGGGGAGCGTTCGCAGGATGCGCTGGTGCGCGCCGCCCGTGAAGTGATGGATGTGCAGGATGTGACGCTCGGCGATAAGGATAGCCCGCTGCGCGTGCGCGGCAGGCTGAACATCCCCTCGGAGGAAGCCTTCGCGCGGCTGCGTCCGCAGTTCGAGGCGGTGGGCCACACTCCCCTGATGCGCCACGAAGACGGCATGGACGTGATCCGTGCGCTGCCCACGGTGTACGCCAAAGCCGAGCGCAAGTTCCCCACAGCGGCGGTCGTGATGCTGGTGCTGACCGTCCTGAGCGTGTTCATCACTGGCGTGCAGCAGGCCGATGGCCTGTACGTCGGCCCCATCCAGATGTTGATCATCAAGCTCACCGGGGATACCAGCGGCGTTCCCACCAACCTGCTGCCCACCCCCGAAGTCTGGCGCAACGCCCTGTGGATCGGTGTGCAGTATACGCTCGCATTGCTCGGCATCCTCGGGGCGCACGAGATGGGTCACTACATCGTAGCGCGGATTCACAAGGTGCATACCACCGTCCCGTTTTTCATTCCGATGCCCTTCAACCTGCTCGGCACGATGGGGGCCGTGATCGCCATGCGTGAGCCTGCCCCCAACCGCCGCGTCCAGTTTGATATCGGCATAGCCGGGCCAATCGCTGGCCTGATCATCGCCATCCCCGTGATGCTGCTTGGGCTGCGGCTTTCCACTGTCGGAACCGCGCAGGATGTTCTGGGCAATCTGCCGCCGGAAATCGCGCAGAATACCGTGCTCCTCCACGAAGGCCAATCGCTCGCATACATGGCGCTCAAGTTCGTGACCTTCGGCAGATTTCTGCCCAGCGGCAATGTCGATGTGTGGGTGCATCCGGTCGCGCTGGCAGCCTGGGCGGTCTGCTGGTGACAGCCCTCAACCTGCTGCCCATCGGTCAGCTAGATGGCGGGCACATCATGTTCGGCTTATTCGGCGATAAAGCCAGCGTTGCCCGCCGCCCGATCATTGCGGCGCTGGCGCTGCTGGCGATCATCGGCACACTGCGCGATACGCTCGCCGGAGCGCCTCCGGGGATAGCATCGCCCTTGCTGGCGATAGGTCAGATGATCGCTAATTTGCCCCTCCCCGGTTGGAGCGGCTGGTGGATCTGGATCGCCATGATGGTTTTCCTCCTGCGCGGGCACGCCCCCGTACTCGACGAGATCACCGGGCTGGATGGCAAACGTAAGGCCCTCGGCGTGGCCATGCTCGTCGTCTTCATCCTGATCTTCACCCCATCCCCCATCGTGATCGAGCCGCTGAATCTGAGCCAGTTCGTGCATTGGATTGTGTAGCGGCCCCCTCATCCCCTAGCAACCTTTGGTTGCCCCCTTCTCCCGGTGGGAGAAGGGAGTTTGGTGCAGAGGAAATACAGACACAATCCCATCTTCATCCTTGATCAAAGCCCGTGTCTACCGTGCGGGATGATGGGCTATTCCCTTTCGCACTTCTTCAACTTGGAAGGCAAATGGAATCTTGATAAGATGTTCATCAGAATCGCCAATTTGTTACCTGCTACCCTCCTTCTCCCACCTGGCCTGTGAAGCAGGCCGAGAAGGAGACGGAGGATGAGGGGCAAACGCATGAAATACGATCCTGACTTCATTCCCAAACAAAAGCCGTCCTTGATGTTGGGTTCTTGTGTCCCACTTCAGCAACTCAAAAGTAGACACGCATCATGAGAATATATACATCAGAATCGCCAATTTGTTACCTGCTACCCTCCTTCTCCCACCGGGAGAAGGAGACGGAGGATGAGGGGCAAACGCATGAAATACGATCCCGACTTCATTCCCAAACGAAAGCCTCGGATGCCACGCCCGATGTTGGATGCAAGTCGCCGCCTACGCCATGAAGGGACTCACCCCGAACAACTCCTGTGGGAGCGTCTTCGGAAGCGACAGTTGCACAACGCAAAATTCCACCGTCAGGCTGTGATCGGCAAGTTCATCGTCGATTTCGTCTGTTACGAAGCAAAGTTGATCATTGAACTGGACGGATCGGTTCACGATTCCGAAGAGCAGAAATACCTCGACAATGAGCGGCAGACTGCCCTTGAGGCGGTGGGCTTTCGCGTCATCCGTTTCCGTAACTCAGAAGTACAGACCAACATCAATGCCGTCCTCGCCAGTATCGCCAAG
>JAHEME010000491.1 GCA_024643825.1 Chloroflexota bacterium
CCAGATGCCATTTCCGAGGAAGAAGATGACGTTGATGATGATCTGCTGGATGAGAGCGACCTGTAGCCCCCCCACGCATGAGCCATCCCATGATCCCAACCAGTCACACCCTTACAAACATTCCCGGAATTAAGGTTGGGCACGCGCAAAATACGGTTGCCATAACAGGCTGCACAGTAGTCCTGTGCGAAGACGGGGCCGTCGGCGGAGTCGATCAGCGCGGCGGCGCGCCCGGCACGCGCGAGACCGACCTCCTGCGCCCCATGCACCTAGTCGAGACCGTTCACGCGATCCTGCTGGCTGGTGGCAGCGCCTATGGGTTGGATGCCGCCAGCGGTGTGATGCGGTATCTGGAAAAGCGCTGCATCGGGTTTGATGTTCGGGTGGCGCGGGTTCCCATCGTCCCGGCGGCGGTGCTGTTCGATCTGAGCATTGGCGATCCGCACGTTCGCCCGGATGCCGCGATGGGCTATGCCGCTTGTCTGGCAGCCTCTTCGGATGCCATGATGCAGGGCAGTGTCGGCGCAGGCACAGGAGCTTGTGTCGGCGGGCTGTTCGGCCCCGACTTTCAGATGAAGGGCGGCATCGGCAGCGCCAGCATCGATCTGGGCGATGGCCTGATCGTCGGTGCATTGATCGCCGTCAACGCCTTTGGTGATGTCATCGACCCGCAAGACGGCGCGATCCTCGCCGGGGCGCGCACGCCCCCGGAAGGCCTCACCCTCGCCGATACCCTATCCATGATGCAATCCCCGGCGGGACGGCAGGCGACCGCCTTCCACCAGCAAAACACGGTGATCGGCGTCGTGGCGACCAACGCCCGACTCACCAGAGAAGAAGCCTGCAAGGTCGCGCAGATGGCCCATAATGGCCTCGCGCGCACCATCCGCCCGGCGCACACCATGTTCGATGGCGATACGCTGTTCGCGCTATCTACGGGTGATCTCCCTGCCAGTGTGTCCCTGATCGGAGCCTTCGCGGCAGAAGCTGCCGCCCACGCCATCGTGAACGCGATGCAGCAAGCCACTTCGCTGGGTGGACGCCCCGCCGCCCGTGATCTCGACAGCCAGAAACGATCCCCTGATGCTTGAACCTCGGCCCACCCCCGTGCTGATCGGTCGTGAGGCAGCCCTGACCAGCCTGCGCCTCAAGCTGGATCAAGCCAGAGACGGGGCAGGCAGTCGCATCGCGATCATCGCCGAAAGCGGTTTGGGGAAGACGCGCCTGCTTCAGCAGTTTGCAGCCGAGGCCATCGAACAGGGAATGCTCGTCGTGGCCCTCTCGTTTCGCGGGAGCATCCTGCGCCCCTACCAGCCGATGACCGAGGTCGTACAGAGCCTCCTGGGGATCGACCCCGAACTCCGCCGCGAATCGCAGCGCGCACCGCTGGCACGCGGCCTGATCGCCCTGGGTCTGGAACGCTTCGAGCCAGCCTTCGCACGGCTGCTGCGCATCGAAGGCAGCGCACCTTCGCTATCCCCGGCGAGCGCCGTGTCCGCTGCGGAACTGCGCCCCGCCAGTACGCTCGATGCTCCACTCGACTCCTTCGATCTGGAGGGCACGGTCGATCACATCCCCGTCACCTTTGACCTCCCCGAAATGCTGGCGATCCTTCTTCGGGAGCAGGCAGCGCAGTTCCCCGGTACGCTCCTGATCCTCGACGACCTCGACGAAGCGGCTGAGATAAGCTATCAGGCCGCGCTGCGGCTGGTGGAGGAAGCCGACTCGGTTCCCGTGATGGTGGTCGCAGGCTACACGCCCGTATCGCCGGGCCTTGTCACCAAGGAGTTTACGCAGTCGTTTCTACGCCTGGAACCCCTGATGCGCGAAGAGACGATGGAGTTAGCCGCCAGCCTCCTATCGATCACCTGGATTACTTCGGAACTGGGCGACGTTCTCTGGAACAACACCGGCGGCAATCCGCTGCTGATCCGCTTGCTCGTCGAGCATCTGTATCACACCGAACGCATTGGCATTCGTGATCCAGATAAACTCGGCGACCTCGCAGGCGAAGGCCCGATCCCCGCCTATCAGGATATCCTCGTCCGCCGGATACGGATCCTCAACCCGGAGTTAGTCAAGACTCTCCTTTATGCAGTGGTGCTCGGCGACGGCTTCCGCCTCGGTGCGTTGGGTGCGCTCCACGAAAAGCGCACAGAAGACGAGCTTGCTGGCGATCTCGATGCGCTGGTCGAAGCCCGTTTTCTGGAACGTGCGGGGGCCGGGCGACGCGCCATTTACCGCTTTCCTCATGCACTGGTGCGCGATACCCTGTACGCTACCGCCCCCCAGGATCGTCGTACCGAGATGCACACTCGCGCAGGGGAATACTATTCGATGCCGACTCCTGGCCGCAGACTACGCACGGAATACGCGGTCTATCACTTCACACGCGCCAACCTCCCCCAGCGGGCGCTGGCGGCGATTGATCTGGGCATCGCCCAGGCCCAGCGCGAAGGTGACGAAGCGATGCAGGCGATCCTTGAGCAGCAGGCGTTGACGATCACCGCCAGCGATCCCGACCTCAGCGAGCGTCGCAATCACATCGCCGAAACGCTCGGCGATCAGGTTGCGACGCAGGGCGATTATGCCCAGGCCGCGCTCGCCTATCAGCAGGCGGATAGCACCAGCGCCTCGGCCATGCTGCTGGCGAAATGCGCCATGACCATGCTGGCAGTAGACGCGGGTCAGGCCGTTAGCCTGATTGCGCGCCTTGCACCGGGCATTCCGCTGGAAGACCATCACGATCTGCGCTGGCGGCTGGAAGCCGCGCAATCCTGGGGGCTGGCCCTTCAGGGCCGCACCTACGATGCCATCCGCCACAGCCGCAACTCCCTGGCGACCCTCAGTACCGTCAGCGGGTTAGGCTCCGCGCGCACCCTCACACGCGGAATCCTGGGGATGGCCCTGTACTATCATGGCGATGAAGAGGAAGCCCGCCCCCACCTCGAATCCTCCCGCGCCGGGTACGACGCGCGGGGAGACGCGCAGGGCGTCACCTTCCTCGATCAGATTCTAAGCGGCATGCCGCGTGAAGCGATCACCCATGCGTGGCTTGATCTGGTGCTGCGTCCACTGCTGCCGGAGTTCCCAGATCAGACCGCAGGCTGATCGCGCTGCTGCCTGCCCCGAACGATCAGCGCATACAATGCACCGCCGCCTGCTCCGACCCCGGCCCCAAGAACGAATACCACACATCCCCCGATAAGCACCCCACTGATCAGCGGGGCTGCTATCGCCAAAACAGGTACACCGCTGGTCTCGAATTGCTGCTGAAACTGCTGCATCATCGCCGGGCCAGTAAAGACCAGCGTGATCCCGCTCATCACCGCCGAGATCACCGCCACGATCAGCCCGGTGATCGCGCCACCGAGGGCCATCGGGCCTGTCTCTACGTCTGA
>JAHEME010000492.1 GCA_024643825.1 Chloroflexota bacterium
GTCTACCCCACTGTTCTGCCACCGCCGCCTATCGTGGGCACATCGGAAGAAGGGCGGCTGGGAGTGTACTACCGCATGATTGAGCCGGGCGATCCGTTCAGCGTTCGCAACGGTGCGCTGATTATCACGGCGTGGCCGGGCGGCCCAGCGGATGGGGCTGGTCTGGAAGCGGGTGACATCATTCTTCAGGTGGGGCAGCAAACGATTTCCGGGCGGCAGACGCTTGACGACATGCTGGGGCGTTATCAGGCAGGCGAAGTTGTGCTCCTGCGTGTGCTAAAGACCGATGGCAGGGAAACCAGCGTACGTGTGCAGCTATCCAACTAAGAGAGAGTGAGGGGACACCTTAGATCGATGGGTGTCCCCTCGCTTTATTATAGTTAGCTTTCTGGTATTCCCAGGATCGCTTTATCTTCTGCCTGCGCTACACGGCGTCCCTCCTGAACGTCCACGCCCACAAGCAGCGCAATCCCCACGAAGAAAAGAACGATCAGGCTCAGGATCGCCGGGCGGCTGCTGTTGAAAATCAGGGCCGCTCCGGCGAACAACAGTGGCCCAATGAACGAGGCAAACTTCTCCATGATCGCGTACAGTCCAAAAAACTCACCACTCTTCGCTGCGGGCGACATGCTGGAGTACAAACTGCGGCTCAGGGCCTGACTTCCTCCCTGAACGATGGCGACCATCCAGGCCAGGAACCAGAACTCAACCGTAGAGTTCAGGAAGTAGCCCCACACGGCGATCACCGCATAGACGATCAAAGCCAGGATAATGCTGCGTTTGGTATCCATGGTTTTCGCCAGCCCGCTAAACAGCGGACGGCCCAGCACTAAGGCGAACACAACCCCTACGGCCTGCACCGCCAGCACGAGACCAATGATAGAGCCGAGATTGTTCTGGCGGATCGGGGGCAGGACTTCTACGCTGGCGAGCATCATCACCGTGCTGCTGCTGGCGGGGTTGGCCTCGCCCGTGTTGATCAGCGTGAGGGTGTGAATGCCCGGATCTGAGGCTGTGAAGGTCTGCGTCACATCGTATCGCGGCGCAGCATTGTACGCATCAATTTGCAGCGGGTTTCTCGTATCCTCATCAATGACAGGTGCTCCATCGATTTGCACCTCCCAGATTCCCCGATCCGGCCCGGTGCTGTACGTCACTCGTACTTTCTGCCCGTTGAATTGTAGGCTGGTCTGTGCGCCTGCGGCTGCTGTATCAGCGAAGAGAACATCTGGTTTCTCGCCGCCAAATTCCCCATTCAGGAAGGCAAGGAATCCACCAGCAGAGATTTCATCAGATGGGATCACTTGCTGAGACCAGTCCCCGGTATAGGTGATCGCCGGGTGATCCGCCGCTACTGATCCGTTCCCGATGGCATCCCCAACGCGGGCGTACAGCGGCAGCGGCGCACCAGTGATCTCACCCGGCAGCGCATGTAGGCCAATGATCCCGCCCAGTGGAAGAAAGATGAGGTTGAATACGATAAAGGCCAGATACAGAGGGCGACGCTTCTCTTCAGGGTTCGGCAAGTTGCCAAAGATCAGGCTGAAGGGAATCCCGACAAACTGCACCAGCAGCAGGGCCAGGATCAATTCCAGTGTGCCAAATCCCAATTCGGCCCCATAGATGGCGGCTACGCCAATGATCGTCCCGATGCCGTCGTTGTAGATCAGGAAGGCGATCAGATACCGAAACAACTGGCGATATTGGCGAATATCTCGGAGGGTCTCCCCCAGCCGTTTGAAACTCACCGAGAGAACGGTCTCTCCCGGAGCCAGCGTTGCAGTGGCGGAGGGCGGTTCAGGGACTCGCTTGAAAAGCGGGATGGAAAACACCGCCCACCAGATCGCGACGCTGAGAAAGGAAAGGCGTGCTCCCCAGGTTCCCGGCAGGAGTTGAATCATCACAATGTTGATGGCAAGAAGAAGTCCGCCGCCAAGATAGCCCATCGCATAGCCACGCGAGGAGACACTATCCTGATCCTCGTCCTTTGCCACATGGGGGAGGAGAGCATCATAAAATGTCAGCGAGCCGTTGAACCCGATGCGTCCTAGCACCGCCAGCACAGAGGCCAGCACCCAGTTTCCGGTTGTGACCAGCACCAGCAGGGCGGTAGCTACGATCCCGATTCCCGCAAAGATTGCCAGAAAGCGTTTCTTTCCGCGCATCACATCGGAGATGGTTCCCAAAATGGGGGAGAGGATTGCCACGATGATGAGCGAGATGCTCAGGCCCAGGCTCCAGTAAGCCGTTGCTGTCGCCTCGCTGGGGAGGGTTGATCCCGCAACCTGGCTGTAGTAAATAGGCAGCACAGCCGCCAGAATGGTGGTTGCAAACGCTGAATTGGCCCAGTCGTACATCGTCCAGGCGCGGATTCGGCGCTTATATTCTTTTTCGTCAAGAGTTCCAAACTGAGCAGTTGCTTCCGCGACAGTCATAAGGGCATCCTCCAGGTGGCATCCATCAGGATATTCGTAGGCATTATAATTCAGAACCTTCCGCAGGGATGAATCGCCGATACATTGGGTTGGGTTCTCTGTTTGGAAATCTAATCATCCGATTGTTTGCGCACATGGATGCGTACTGTACAATCCCTGCATTCGACTAGCTGAGGGGTAGTAAAGTGCAGGTAAAACGATTCGTTGCCAAGCTGGGAACCAGCGTAACGACCGCCGGGTCTCCGCATCTAAGCCCACGCCGCATCCTTGAGATCGTGCGTCAGGTTGCCCACTTGCATGAGGCGGGCATGGAGATCGTCATCGTGACCTCTGGCGCAATCGCCGCAGGCCGTGCGGCTCTTGATAACCCAGAATTGGGGCGCTACCTTCCCGCCAAGCAAATGCTTGCCGCCGTCGGGCAGCCGCGCCTGATGCAGGCGTATTCTGATCTGTTTGCCATCTTCGGGATTCAGGTGGGGCAGGTGCTGCTTACGCGCAGCGATTTACTCAACCGCCATCGTTATCTCAATGCGCGCGACACGCTGAACCTGCTGCTGGAACAGAGGGTAATCCCGATTGTAAATGAGAACGATACGGTAGCGACGGAGGAGATCAAAGTCGGGGACAACGATAATCTGTCTGCCCTCGTGTCCAATCTGATCAATGCAGATCTGCTTGCGCTGCTAACCGATCAACCCGGTTTGTTCGATACCGACCCGCACACCGATCCCACTGCCCGGCTGATCCCTATGGTGGAGACGATTGACGATTCCGTATGGGAGATCGCAGGGGGGGCGGGCACTTCACTGGGGACGGGCGGGATGCGAACCAAGATCGAAGCCGCACAGCTTGCCACTCGCAGCGGAACCACTGTCGTGATTGCGCAGGGGTCACGGCCCGACGTGCTGATCGATCTGGTTGGCGAACAGGGGCGGCAAATCGGCACATGGTTTGAGCCTGTGAGC
>JAHEME010000029.1 GCA_024643825.1 Chloroflexota bacterium
CGCATGAATGGCTATGAGCTGCTAACGCGGATTCGTAATACCCCCGAATTCGAAGACCTTCCGGTCGTATTCCTGACCTCGCGTGCTGCCAGCAAGCACCGTGACCGTGCCATGCAGCTAGGAGCAGACGCCTATCTGGTGAAACCGTATCGGGATGAAGAACTGCTTGATACCCTGGCGAAAGCGGCAAAGAAGCACACATGAACCAGCGTCTTCCACATCAAGTTCTTGAATATCTGCCAGTAAAGGCGGGTGACTATCTTGTTGGCATTCCACTAAGCGCTATCATGTTCGTGCGTCGCATGGAAGAGCAAAAAGGAACTCCCTCCGCAGGACATGCCCCGAATGGGCGCGATCCTTCCGAGCCGAGTTCAATCCCTGTGGCAGTTCTCTCTGAGATGTTTTCTGCTACCAGGGCGCAGGATGATGTGCAAAACATCGTCGTGATCTCCGATCAATCTCGCGCGGGCATCCTATTAGTGGACCGGGTTTTCCCGCTGGAGAAGACTCCCGCAGATCGGCAGCAGCCAGTGTCGCGTCTCGTATCGGGGAAGCATCGGATGTTTTCGGCAATCGTTGTAACTGAAGAACAAGAGCCAATCTTGATTATGGATAGCTTCCGCTTACTAGATTGGCTTCACGCATCCATACGGACGGAGGCAGTCCCATCATGACCCCGCCTGTGATCAGAAGCAGCTTCTCGTTATTCTGGTTTTATGTACCGGGGATGCCCGATCTCCGACTGGCGGTGACCTTGCCGGAGCTCCTGGAGGTTACCCACATTGATGTTCTGAAACCAGTCCCATTCGCAGCCTATTTTACTCTGGGGATTGGCTACTGGCGTAAGGAGATCCTCACAGCCATTGATCTCGGTGCTATGCTTCGCGGCCCTGACTCCTCTGTGGTTGTTCCTGGGGACAAAACACGAATTATTGTCATACGTGCCGATGTCGAGAAGGGGCGAGAACTGGTAGCATGGCCAATCCTTGACGGTGGCAGGATTGAATGTCCGGGCCTCGCTCCTGTAGCAGCTTCTCCAGAGGGCTTGCCGACAGAGGTCTTACGAGCCTCTGTCGTTCTCAATGAGCAAGAGTATCACCTGTTAGATACCGGAGGGTTGATCCATTTTGCTCAAGAACAGGGAGCGGAACAGATACCCCTGCATCTACCCTCATAAAAGCGCGAACGACGCAGGAAGCTAAATCGTTTGCAGATATTGATGGATGAGCTGTACCGCGACTGCCCCTTCCCCTACGGCGGATGCGATACGTTTGCTTGATCCAGATCGCACATCGCCCACAGCAAAGATTCCGGGAACACTGGTCTCTAAATGGAAGGGATCGCGACCGGGCCAGTTTCGCGGGAGCCGCCCCGTACGTATCAAATCGCTGCCAGTCAGGATGTATCCAGCATCGTCACATTCGAGCATCTCTGCCACAATTTCCGTGCGCGGTGTAGCTCCAATGAAAATAAACATAGCTGCTGCGGGGACGGTAGTCGTTTCCTGCGTGTCGCGATTTCGATAGGTGATCTGCTCTAACCGATCTGTGCCACCAACCTCCAGGACTTCGGTTCCCTCCAGCACAATGATATTGGGAGTTGCCGCGATCTGGTCAATCAGGTAAGAAGACATCTCCTTGCCTAGATTGCTGCGTACAAGCATAGTCACTGTACGGGCATATCGCGCAAAGAAGACGGCTCCCTGCCCAGCGGAATTGGCCCCGCCGACTACAAATACATCTGTATCGCGGTAAAAGGCAGCTTCTGTTAGCGCTGCACCATAATAGACACCCGCCCCGGTGACAGGCTCAATCCCCGGCACGGCAAGCTGGCGTGTAGAGACACCGGAAGCCAGTACCAGTGCATAGCTATGCAACACGGTGCCATCCGTAAGGGTGACGTATTTATAAGGGCCTGCGGTGTGTATCTTTGAGACTTCTTGCGGAGTCAGGATTTCGACGCCAAAACGTTTGGCCTGGCTGGTAGCCCGACGTGCAAGATCTGCTCCACTCAAGCCCTTTGGAAAACCAAGATAATTTTCAATGCGTGAGCTTGTGCCAGCCTGTCCACCGGGGGCGGCCCGTTCGATCATCAGCGTATGCAGCCCTTCCGACCCGCCATAAACAGCTGCGGCCAGCCCCGCTGGGCCTCCACCCACAATAATCAGATCATAAAATGCCGCTGCTGCCTGCGTTTGCATCCCCACTTTTTCAGCCAATTCGATCTTCGTGGGGGCGATCATTATCTCCCCATCAGGGAAGAAGAGCACAGGCAGTTTCATTTGTCCTTCGGTTATTTCAGTGACAGTCGCATTGGTCTCTGAATCAATCTCAATATCTAACCATTGATAGGGGATCTGATTGGTAGCAAGAAACTCTTTGATGGTATGGCTGGCAGCAGACCACAGAGTACCCGCCACGCGGATGCCATCATAGGGGATGTGTGCGGTTGCCCCCCAATCATCCAGCAGATCATCCAGCACCGGGTACAGATTCTCTTCCGGCGGGTCCCAGGGTTTCATGAGGTAATAGTCAAGGCCAATGTCGTTGATGCTGACGATGGCAGCCTCTGTATCCGCATAGGCCGTCAAGAGAACCTTCCGAGCTTCTGGATAAATCTGGCGGGACTCCGCCAGAAATTCCGTGCCCGTCATGGATGGCATGCGCTGATCGACAAGGAACAATGCTACGAGTTCATTGCGTCTTTTCAACTCGCGGGCCGCTTCCAGTGCTTCCGCCCCGGAGGGCGCACGCACGATCCGATAGTCCCCGGCAAAGTGCTGCCGCAAATCACGTTCGACGGCACGCAGCACCTGCGGGTCATCATCTACTGCCAGTATGACCGGTTTACCCATCCGACTCTCTCCATTGTGTGAACACAGGCACTATTATAGCCAACTGTGCATTTTGAGCGTACTTTGCGTCTCATCTCAACGATCAGGTTGTCTCAGGCTGAATCGGCAGCCGAACTGTGAAGCGCGTACTGCCGGGTTCCGACGTTACAGAAATAGCGCCGCGATGTTTCTGTGTGATGATATTGTACGAGATGTTCAGACCCAGCCCCGTTCCTTTACCGACGGGCTTCGTCGTAAAGAACGGATCGAATACTTTGCTCACAATCTCCGGGGGGATGCCAGGGCCATCATCCTCAATCGTAACGAAAATCTCATCCCCATCTACACCCGTGCGAATCGTGAGCGTGCCTTGCCCGCCCATCGCATCGGCGGCGTTGTCGATCAGGTTTGTCCACACCTGGTTCAATTCACTTCCGTAAGCTTCAATGCGAGGAAGATTCTCCCCATATTCCCGGCGAACGATGATCCCACCCTTCAGCTTCCCGCGCATCAGCACGAGGGTATTATCCAGACCCTCATGGACATCGACTTCCTGCACCGGGGCCTGATCGAGGTATACGTACGTTTTCAGTGATTTCACAATCTCCGAGATGCGCCCGGCCCCCTGTTTGATTTCCTCCATCAGGCTGTACACATTGTAGCTGGCAACCATCCAATTGAGGATCGCTGGAAGCTGCTCCTGCGAGAATTGTTCGGCAAGAACAGCCAACTCATCAGGAGCATAATTCATGTTTGCGAGGGAGGGAGCCAGTTCCCACGCGTCTGAGAATCCTGCATCCTCCAGCCAGGTCTCCAGTTCGTATTCGCGGTCGCTGCGTGCCAGTGAATCGAGGTCAGACGGATTGGCGGCTTCTCGCTGCGCTCGCTGATCGAGAGGGCCTAACTGGTCAAATTGCTCGGCAGAAAGGCTCAGGTTGATGAACTTCATTTGAGCCTGCTGCATCGTGGCGACACCATCCACCAGTTGAGCCGCCCCACGCTGTGCGGCAGCGGCTGGATTGTTTAGCTCATGGGCCATCCCTGCTGACATTGTACCTAGCTGTGCCATCTTTTCGCTCTGACGCAGCATCGATTCGGTGGCCCGCCAGCGGGCAGTGACCGTATGCAGCATCGACCGTGCTGCCGAGGGGCTTGAGTCAAATAGCTGATCTAGCTGTTCAGGCCGGATGGCGATCAGCGTGGTTGGGGTGCGAGCGCGGACGCTGGCGGTTCGCGGCGTATTTTCCAGGAGCGACATCTCCCCCAGCATTTCGCCCGATTCAAGCACCGCCAGCAGCACTTCGCGCCGGGCGGCATCATGCTTAAGGATCTCAAGTTCACCCTCTTTGACAACGTAGGCCCGGTCGCCTTCGCTGCCTTCTTCAAAGAGAACTTCGCCAAGTTCGAGCGAAACGTCTTCTACCAATCTGCATAGCTGCTCCAGATCGTCATCCGGGAGATCGGCAAACAGCGGAATTTTCTTCAGAAAATCATCATAGCCCATACCAGCACCCTCTCAACGTGGCTTCTCGTGGAAAAATCGCCTGATTGACGATCACGCTACAATGATAGTAACAACCTGTGAATCTATACAAACAAACGCAGATAGTCACAACCGATTGCGATGCAAGAAGTCTCAACTATGGGCAAATCGTCACAGTTTTGTGACACGGAATTGGATAGTAACGTTGGCGACTTGACGATGGTAGGTGGGAGGGACTTCGCGGAAACGGGTGACATGAGTCTTGCAGAATCGGATTTGACACACTTTTTTGTGAACACTATACTCATTTCGATTGCAATCACCACGTTCGCGCTTAGTTGACGGAAGGAGGTGACGCTTGGACAGTTGTGGTAAGTCGCCCCTGATGGGAGTTGGATCCTAGGCCGGGTTACCCGCGCCTAACGGTTGACCCCGCAGGGGCTCAACCACCGCCGCCCCGCGCTAAAAGTGCCGCGGGGCGGTTTTGTTTATGGTACATCCATATTTCATTTTCATAACAGAGTGATGCAGATTGGCCCTCCTGCACGTTCCATTTGTATAACAGGACGCTATGGGGACTATTTCCTATTCAGGTACGGGGATAGACTCTGCTATAATACACTCATAAGCAAAAGGCTTCAGGCAGCGGGTGCCACGAGATTACCCATTCTGGCGGCTGGCTGAGGCAAAGTGCGACCGATGGGAATCATGAGGAATGATCAATGCTCCGATTTGAGAAACGCCCTAGAGAACTAGAAAACGGTCAGAGTCTGGTAGAGATGGCCTTCGGGCTGGTCGTGATGTTGATCATCCTGGCCGGTGTGCTCGACCTGGGACGCCTGTACTTCACCTTTGTAGCTCTGGAAGACGCCGCCGGGGAAGCCGCACTGTTTCTCTCGATTAACCCCGGCTGCCAGTCGGGTGCTAGCAACCCCGGCCCAGATATTAACTGCGCCAACCCCAATAATGCAAACTGGCGTGCTAAGAATGCCGGGGGCGGCATTGTAAACCTGAACACGACGGTGGTTAGTGTGGATTCCAAGTGCTATCAGTCGGACGGCGTAACGCAGCGCACAACCTGCTATCCGGCAGCGTATGGACATGCTGATGGCGTCGAGACGGGCGATGTCATCGAAGTAAAGCTGACCTATCACTACACGCTGATGACTCCCGTGATCCCGGAGATCGCCGGGGCCAACACGATTGATCTGGTCAGCCAGGCGACGGCGGTGATCATCGTCGTGCCGTAGGCGCTGACAACGTACGCAACACCAGAACTCATATCAGGCATTTTAGGCTGAGAGGACGCACCCGAATGGACAAACTGTTCAAGACTAATCGAAAGATGGGCCGCCAGCGACAGCGCGGGCAGGCGATGCTTGAGTTTGCGCTCGTCACGCCGCTGCTGCTATTCGTGAGCATGGGCATCTTTGACTTCAGCCGCGCGTTATTTACCTATGCGGAAGCCTCCAATGGGCTGCGCAATGCCCTGCGCTATGGGGCTATTCTGGGATATGACTCCAGCAATCCCCAGTACCTGGATTGCGAGGCGCTGTACAACCTTGCCAGTAATATCTCGTTTGATAGCAACAATACTGAGATCACGATCTCGTATCGGGATCATAGCGGTGATCCTCCGACTGATCCTCCGGCTGAGCTGGGAAAGTGCGTCGGAAGCCCAGGAAGCCTCACGCCGAACATCTCGGACAGCAATTTAGCGAATGGCGACCTGATTCACATTGATACGCTGGCCTATGTAAATACGATTACACCATTCTTCCCGTACCAGCTACCGATCCGCGTGATTGGCGAGCGCACACTGGTGAAGAACATCTTTATTGAAAGCCCGCACTGGTGCGGCGATGACGTGTGCGATATTGGCATTGAGGATGGCACGTGCATCGACTGCAACACCGCACCTACTGTTGCCATTGACTCGCCTCTTCCGACGGATAACATCGGAAACTCCCTCACGATCACGGCGACGGTTGTTGACTCACCCGATGGGGATGATGATCTCATCGGCCCGCACAGCCTGACGGTGAGATTCTTTCACAACGGCTCTCTGATTACCTGCGCTCCGGCAGGAGGCAACGGCACTACCTATACCTGTACGTTCAATACTTCCGCCTACGCCTACGCCGCCCACACGTTTACTGTCACCGGAATCGATAGTCTGAATGCCTCCACTTCTGTGGATGTCATCGTCACCAAGAGCGCGGCGTGCGGCAACAGCGTGTGTGAGGCGGGCGAGACTACTGTGGACTGCTTCCAAGACTGTGGCACTGTTACTGGTTTCTCAACAATCAAAGCGCCTGATCCCAACAAGGAGAAGTGCAACCCCTTACCTGAAGCCTATGAGTACTTCCCTGCGCTCAAATGGAACCTGGTTTCTGAAGCCACCTCCTATCAACTGCAGGCGGAATGCCCTGGCTGTGGCACTCCATATTCATATACAGACATCTTGAATCCCAATAGCACAACCTCATTGTGTACAGGCAGCGTACTGCCAATAATACCTGCTAATTACTTTAGGCCCATATGCTTTTCCGGGGCCGCCGCCCCCACTACTCTGTGGAGCTCCACAAATTACTCTCAATCGCGCAATTACAGAATTCGGGCTTTTAATGGTACGGACTATGGGCCATGGGCGACTATTACTGGGTATTCGTGTCCGTAGAGGCACCACAACATCAATGTATCGAGACGAATGAGAATAAGAGGAACCAATTATGATAGGGATGCCAAACCGACGGGGAAATCGACGCCGACTGATGCCGAAAGTGCGATTTGAGGATGGACAGGCCATCGTGCTGATCGCCTTCATGATGATCCTGCTGCTGGGAATGGCAGCGGTGGCAATCGATGGGGGGGGGCTGTTCTTCCTGAAACGCGATGCGCAAAACGCGGTGGATGCCGCCACGCTGGTCGCGGTTCGCGATATGTGTCTGGAGGAGCCTTTCGAGACAGTCGTCAAACCCCATGCAAAAGCGGCTGCCGCCCAGAACGGCTTCACAGAAGGCCAATCGTACGGGGCAAAATATGTGGATGAGGTGAAGGTTGATCATCCTACTGCGGGTGAACTGCCCGTTGGTGCTGATGACCCTAACAATTACGCACGTGTCACCATCACGGCGACCAAACCTTCCTACTTCGCTCAAGTTGTCTACCGGGGGCCGCTGCGTGTGACTGTGCAGGCCCTCGGCCACTGTGTCCCGGAGCAGCCCGCCACTCAGACCTATGCACTGTTCGGCCTGCGCAACTGTGATGACTCATATACTTGTGGCGGAGGCAATGCTGAGGACGTGATTGACTTCTCCGGCAGCCAGGTGACGATCGAGGGCGGTATTAACAGCAATTGCGACTGTAAATTCAGGGGAAATGAAAGCAGCCCTGGAAACGGGCCGGGAACAGGAACCGGGCCATCCACCGTTACAGGTGGGGCGACCTGTGCAGGCTCATCGGCTGTTTCTACGGGAACCAGCTATCTTCCCGATCCACCTGGCATCCAAACCGATCAGCCAGAAATCAGCGGCGATCCGCTGGCGCATATTTATCCACTCTCTTTCTTCCAGTTGGGCAGCAGTACCAATTATGCATCCGCTGCGGCAGATGATACCTGCCCGGCGGATACAGTCGATCCAGATACGGACTGCTACCATGTGATCAACAGCACCAATCCAAGTGTTGGCTGGCTACCGAATCCGAACGTCAGTGGAGAGGTCTTTGAGGGGCTGTACTATATCGAAGGAGACTTTTCCCCTAACGGCAATATGACAGTAGGGCCGAAGGGCGCTACCTTTGTATCGCCGGATGGCGAATTGAACTTCACCAAGCTGCCCGCGCCCGGCATCAAGCCCTACGAAAAGGCGGGCTTCCTGATGGCCGCCTCGTACAAGGATGATATTTGCAACCCGGTCATCACAGGCCCCAACGGCAATGATAACATCATGCAGGGTGTGATCTATGCGCCGCGCGGCGAGTGTTCGTGGACGATGGCCGACAATGAAGTCACCTATGGGGCCATTATGTGCCAGAAGGTCAACATTTCAGGTAGCAACTTTACCCTGGTCTATGATCCATCGTATATCCCGCGCGTACCTGCCTACACAGAGGTTGCTCACTAGCGCAAAACGTCGTACACTGAACAGATGTGATACTTGAACCATCCCGGTGGAGTTCACGCTCCACCGGGTGTTTCCCCGACCTCAACACAGGGTTCTTCGATGAGCTATGGTTCCCGCAGCCGGAGTGGTCTTAGCCCGACGATTTTGATCGGCAGTGTGCTGCTGGTTGTCGCGCTGATTCTGTTGTGCGTGGCAGGGTACTTCGTGCTCCGACCGCGCGGCGGGGGGGCGCAAACTGCCGCTGTGGCGCATCCAGAGATGGACGTACCGACCGCGCGGGAGGCGTACCTGCCTGCCGTCGATGTGGCGCGTGCACAGGATGCCGGGGCGGAACTCGCCAGTAGTGTGGGGGCGTGGTCGCCGACCATCAACGCGGATAACCTGATCACAGGCCGCACCGGGTGGACGTTCCACTTTTACATGCCGTCGAGCCAGAGCATCGCCTGGGTGGTCGTAAGCCGGGGGGGCAGCGCGAGGATCGCGCGAGTCGATCCGTGGGATACGCCGCCCGCGTTGCAGGACGATCAGGGATGGCAAATCGACTCCGGGCAAGCGGTCGCAGTCGCGATGGAAACGTGCCAGCCCACGCTGGACGCTCATCCCGAAGCGGTGGTGGAAGCTCGGCTTTCGTTGGCAACCGATAACCGGGCGCTGGTGTGGCGAATCAGCGTAACGCCTGCAGACCCGGCTGCGCCCGCGTGCGTGGTCAGCCTCGATGCGACTACCGGACAGGTTCGGTAAGGAAATCACAGCGGGCGCGGTTGCTTGCCAGTTATAAACACGTATAATAGCCGTAATATGTGATTGAGGAAGTTCCTTCAATCAGTTCTAATAGATTCTGAAACTCGCTCCAGGAGAATTCAACTATGAGCGCAGGCCGAGGCCGAAGAACAGGGATCATCCTGATACTGTTAGTTATCGTCATCCTGGTGGTTGGCATTGGGGTGCTCTTCTTATTGCAAGGAACATTGGGCGGCGGAACTGCTGCCGCAGAGCCGACTCCGGCTCCTCCCACCCCTCCCCCTACGGTGAACATCATCATCGCCTCGCGGGATATTCCGCGTGGGGCACAACTGAGCGTGCAGGATGTGACCATCATGGCGTGGCCCGTGCTGGCTGACGCGCCGCCGCCGCTTGGCTCGCTGATACTGACCGGGGATGAAGGATCGGCGGGGCTTGAGCAGGTCGATAAGCGTATTGCCCGCGTAGATATTCTCAACGGGCAGCCCGTGCTGGACTTCATGCTCACGCCCGGCACAGACCCCGCCGGAATCGGCGATACCGGGTCAGATGCAGCCCTGTTGATTCCCTCCGGGCAGGTCGCGTACGCAATCCCGATCAACCGGTTTGCGGCGGTCGCTTATGCAGTTCGCGAAGGCGATCACGTAGACCTGATGATGTCGTTCCGCTTTGTGGACGTGGATGAAGACTTCCAGACCATCCTGCCAAACGAGGGGCTGCTGCTCACGGATCAGCCAGACCTGCTGGGGGCTGGTCTCCAGAGCTTCCAGTACGATCTGGGACGCGAGGAAGATGGGCCCTTCGGGACAACCCTGTTAGTGCTCCCGACAACCAACGATACGTCGGAGCCACGGCAGCGTCCGCGCCAGGCCACGCAGATGGTGATCGATAATGCGATGGTGCTGCGTGTCGGGACATGGCCGCTATCCGGGCTGAACGAGCCAATCGTGGTCACACCCGCACCTCCGCCCACCGCGTCTGCCGATCAGGGGCAGGAGGGCGATCAGGCTCCGCCAACGGCGACGCCGATCCCCGTGCCGGATGTGGTGACTCTGACGATGAGCCGTCAGGATGCGCTGGTGCTGAAGTATGCGCTTGAAACCGGAGCGAAGATCGATCTGGCTCTGCGAAGCGCGCTGGATGACGATGTCAATGACATCGTGACGGATACGGTGACGCTTCAGTACATCATCGATTTCTACAATGTAGCCATTCCGCCCAAGCTGCCGATTGCGCAAGACCCGCGCATCGATCTGGGGCCGGATAACTCGCTGCCCGGTTTTGGCGGCGCGACACCTGTCGCACCCTAGCAGGGGCGGCGAGGATACGCTAGAATCGTCGGCATCGGTTGAGTAGTCAGGTAAGGAGAGACGCATGGCTGGTAAAAAAGGCGCAAAGAAGACGGTCGGTAAGGCCCGTAAGGGAGATACGCCCAAGTTCGTGATGCGGCTGCACTATGTGCAGAAGCCCAACGGGGCGCTGGCTCCCCGCTACGAGCGAGTAGATATCACTCCGGCAGCAGCACCCGCCGCGGAAGCCGAACTCGCCGCACAGTAAGCTGGCGTAGGTTATTTCATAAAGAGCGCCCTGTGTGTCTACACCGGGCGCTTTTGCTTGGATAAGGAGCATACATGCGCGTACTGATACTTGGCGCGACGGGATTCATCGGGGGGCACATTGCGCGGCAGGCTTCCGAGGCAGAGATGGAGGTTCATGCGCTGCGGCGGCGGCCCGATTCCGTGGGGGCGATCCCGGATGTGCCTGTAACCTGGCATGAGGGCGATCTGCGCGATGCGGCTTCTCTGCTCGATGCGATGCGCGGCTGTGAGGTTGTGTTCCATGCGGCGGGGTACTATCCACGCTTTGACCACACAATCCATGCCGCGATGGAGCAGGCAAGCCTCTCGCTGCGAACCGTCTTCAACGCGGCGCAGCAGGCGGGCATCCGCCGCATGATCTATACGAGTTCGCTGACGACTATCGGGGAGCCGCCACCGGGCGAGGATCGGATGGCGGACGAGCGCGATCTGTATGTGCCGGGCAGCGTCGCGACCGCGTATTTCGAGGCCAAGTGGGTGATGGAGTGCGAGGCCCTCCGCGCCAGCCAGCGCAGCCTGGAGGTGATCACCCTCATCCCGACGATTGTATTTGGGCCGGGTGATGTCAAACCGACGACTGGCGAAGTCTTGCAGCGCATCGCCAAACGGCAGCTTCCCGTTGGCCTCGATCTGACAGCCAACATCGTCGACGGGCGCGATGTCGCGGCGGCCCATGTTGCGGCTGCGACCAGGGGTGATCCGGGCGAACGGTATATCATCGGGGGCGGCAACTATTCGATGGCAGATGCGCTGCGCCAGACAGCCGAGATTGCAGGCGTTCCCCCGCCGCGCTGGAATCTCTCATTGGGGGTCGCGTCCCGGTTGTTCCGAGTTGCGCAGGCGGTGCGCTACCCGATCCCCGATCTCCTGATGGGGATTGGGCACATCCGCCCGCTGAACGACGCGCTGGGGCAGCGCATGTTCGGATTTGCGCCGCGCCCGCTGGAAGAGACTCTGCGAGATACGATTACCTGGTTTCAGGAGCATGGGTATGTTTGAGCAATCCTCTGAGTCGATTACCTTCGACCGGGCTGCCGAATACTATGACCAGACGCGCGGCTTTCCGCCGGGCGTCGATCAGCAGGTAGCCGTCCAATTTGCGGAGAGTGGACGGTTAGATACCAACAGCCATGTGCTCGAAATCGGCATCGGCACAGGGCGGATCGCCCTCCCGCTGGCGCGGCATGTAGGCGGGATAACCGGCGTCGATCTCTCGCGTCGGATGATGGCCCGCATGCGAGAGAAGCAGACGAATGAAGATGTGAGGCTGGTCGAAGCGGATGCGACCCAGTTCCCCTTCGCCTCAAAGATGTTTGATGCAGCGGTGGCGGTGCATGTGTTCCATCTGATCCCCGGCTGGCAGGAAGTAGTGAAAGAGTTGAGCCGCATCTTGAAATCGGAGGGCTTCTTGATGGTGGGGCAAAATGAGCACACCGGGAGCAATCCTGCTTTCCGATCCTTGCAGGAGGCATGGAAATCCGCCGTACCTGCTAAGACCCAACGTCGGGTAGGGGTTCCCGAAGAGAAATCCGAGACGTTTCTCACGGACATGGGCTGGGAAGATGCCGGGGCGCAGACGGTTCGCTTCCAGTTTGCACAATCGCCAATGGATTACTTCCATCGGCTGGAACACCGCCTGTACTCGGCAAGCTGGCTGATCAGCGACGATGAGCACGCGCAGGCTATGATCGCCCTGACCCGCGCGCTGGAGGGAAATTACCCGGAACCGGAAGTCCCTATCACCATTGATACCGGGTTTGAGATCAGGTCGTTCCGGCCCCCGCAGTAACGGTGTGCCGCTGTGGTTCAGTCGCCCAGCGCCGACACGAGTTCCTCAATGCGCGCTTTGGTCTCGGCAACAGACCGATCCAGTTCGGCAATGCGGGTCTCACTCGCTTCCAGCCGAGTCTCGCTCGCTCCCAGTTGATCCAGCATCCGCTTGCGTAGCTGCCCTTCTTCTCCGCCGGATTGCAGC
>JAHEME010000493.1 GCA_024643825.1 Chloroflexota bacterium
CGCTGGACATCGTTGAGCCAGATAAGCAGTTCAATGCGGTTGCGTCGATTGGACTCGGCTCCGTCAAAGTGACTTTTAACGCAAAGGTCGAATGGCTCGAACTGGATATGCCTAACCGCGCTCGCATGAAAGTTCATGGCGTTGCGCCCGGCAGCTCAATGGACGCAGTCAGCGAGATGGTTCTCAGCCCTGACGGGGACAATCAGACCGAGATGAAGTGGGAAGCCGATGTGACGGTGGTGGGCAAGATTGCAACCCTCGCATCACGGCTGATGGGTGGGGTGACGCAGAAACTGGCGGGGGATTTCTTCAACTGCGTGAAGAGCGAGATCGAGAAATAGGTTTTCTATCCTGAGTGGCTGTCTGAGTGGAGAGTACTGGTTTGGAACTCGTATCGATTGCGCACCTGGAGCAGGCCCTGAGTGATCGTCAGTATGTAGCGGATCGAGGCCTGACCACTTCGATCTATCTGGCGCTTAAACTTCAACGCCCTCTGCTTCTCGAAGGCGAAGCAGGCGTGGGTAAGACCGAGGTGGCAAAGGTGCTGGCCGATCTGTATCAGACCGATCTGATCCGCTTGCAATGTTATGAGGGGCTAGATGTGCATCACGCAGTCTACGAGTGGAACTACTCGCGCCAAATGCTGCACATCCGCCTGGCAGAAGCTCGCGGCGAAGATATCGAAGATGCGGACCTGTTTGGGCGCGAATTTCTGCTGCGCCGCCCCTTGCTGGAAGCCATCGAAAGCTCTCGCGCAGACGTACCCGTTCTGCTCATTGATGAAATTGACCGCAGCGACGAGGAGTTCGAGGCGTTCCTGCTGGAGATACTCTCTGACTTTCAGGTGACTATTCCTGAAATCGGCACGATCCGGGCGGGCCGCCCCCCGATTGTGATCGTCACCTCCAATCGCACGCGTGAAATCCACAATGCATTGAAGCGTCGCTGCTTGTACTATTGGATCGATTACCCATCGTTTGAGAAAGAACTGGCGATCATCCGCACGAAGATTCCCGCCGCCAGCGAACACCTTTCCCGGCAGGTGGCTGAGTTTGTGCAGGCATTGCGAACTGTCGATTTGTACAAAGTGCCCGGTGTCGCCGAATCACTGGATTGGACTGCGGCGCTGGTGGCTCTCGATCGAGAGATGCTCGACCCGGCAATCATACAGGATACACTGGGTGCACTCCTCAAATATCACGAGGATGTTGAGATGCTTTCCACCGAACGGATCACATCGCTGTTGGAGTCGGCTGATGTCGGGGGATGAACGAGGTTCATTTGTGAACAGCAGCGGCTATCTGCTGCACAATTTGATGCTATTTGCCCGTCTGCTGCGATCCACTGGGATGGATGTAGGTACAGATCGCACGATGGTTCTCCTGCACGCCCTGACATGGATTGATCTGAACAACCGGGAAGAGTTCTATAATGCGACCCGCACGTTGTTGGTAAGCCGAAGGGAAGACTTAATCCTCTTCGACGTCGCATTTGAGATGTTCTGGCAATCACCGAGTCGTAAGTCGTTCCGCCAATTGGTCACGATAGCTGGGAAGCTTCCTCGTCTGTCCCGCTCGGCGATTCTGCCACCCTCCTTAAATGCTCAGGACGACAGGGATCACCCGAACAATCACAAAAACCCAGGGGACGCTCAGCCACCATCGATCCTTGAATCCACGGCCACATACAGCACGCGCGAAAGGCTGCGTTGTAAGGACTTCGCTGATCTGACCCCAGAGGAAATGCAGGAAATCAAGCATCTGATCGGTAAATTTGTATGGCAGCTTGGAGACAGACGCACGCGACGCTATCAAACAGGTGGAGAAGCGCGCGTGGATATGCGCCGCACCATTCGGCGTAATCTGGGATATGGTGGAGAAATGATGGAATGGGCCTACCGCCGCCCCTTGTTTAAGCCGCGCCCCCTTGTTCTGATTGCCGATGTCAGCGGCTCGATGGATCGCTACACGCGTCTGCTGATCCGGTTTTGCTACAGCGTTGCTCGTGGACTCAAGCAGCCTGTCGAAGTCTTCGTGTTCAGCACACAGCTTACCTGTGTGACGCGGCAGCTTCGCGGGAGGGACGTGGATCGCGCACTGGCGGAGGTTGGGCGGACGGTAACGGATTGGTCAGGAGGGACGCGCATCGGAGATGCGGTGAAGACGTTCAACTACCAGTGGGGCCAGCGGGTTCTGGGGCACGGCGCGGTGGTGATCCTGATCAGCGATGGATGGGATCGCGGCGAACCTGATCTGCTCCACCGCGAAATGGCGCGCCTGCACCGATCCTGCTATCGCCTGATCTGGTTGAACCCGCTGCTGGGCGCAGCCTCCTATGAACCGATCACACGTGGCATGCAGGCGGCCATGCCCCATATTGATGATTTTCTCCCGGTTCACAACCTTGCCAGCCTGGAGAGTCTTGCTGAGCATCTCGCGCAGTTAGGTGGGCCATCGGCTCCTCGGAGGAAGCATGCGTGACGTACTGGCTGACATCGATCGGTGGTTGGAGCAGGGCGAGCCGATCTCGTTGGCAACCGTGATTCATACGTGGGGATCGTCGCCGCGCGGGGTTGGTTCCCGTATGGCTATCAGCGGTAGTGGGCGGATCAGCGGATCGGTCAGCGGCGGATGCGTCGAAGGGGCGGTGGTGGAAGCTGCATCCGATGTACTCAAGTCAAATCGCGGGAAGCTGCTGCACTTTGGCGTTGCCGATGAAACTGCGTGGGAGGTTGGCCTCGCCTGCGGTGGTAGCATCGACGTGTTTGTCAATCCGGTTGACCCGGAGTTTCACTGCACCGTTCGCGATTGGATTGCAGAAGGCCATCCACTGAGTATTCTCACGATTGTATCCGGGGTTGCGATTGGTCAGGAATTCGCGCTGTGCCAGGATGGACAGATAGTCGGGCAGATCGCAGGCGATCTACGAGAGGCCAGCCTGAATGCGGCTCGATCTGCGCTGCACGATGGTCAACCCCGCCGGGTGTCTCTTGCCGATGGCGTGGAAAGCTACATTGATGTGATCCTGCCGCCGGATGTTTTGATCGTGGTTGGCGGCGGGCACGTTTCCGTTGCGCTGGTGACGCTGGCGCGAGTGCTGGGCTATCATACTATTGTGGTGGATCCGCGCAAGGCGTTTGCCAATCCGGAGCGATTTCCTCATGCAGATCAGATTGTGGTGTTGTGGCCCGATAAGGCACTGGCACAGATCAGTCTGACGCGGTCAACGGCGATAGCTGTGCTGACTCATGACCCCAAGATTGATGATCCTGCCCTGATTGCCAGCTTACCCAGCCTGGCTTTTTATGTGGGCGCGCTGGGCAGTCAGACTACTCAGGTGAAACGTCGTCAGCGGCTGCTTGATGGGGGCGTATCCGAGGAGCACATCAACC
>JAHEME010000494.1 GCA_024643825.1 Chloroflexota bacterium
TTGTCAAAACGCAGGGCCTGATAGGTGTAGATGTCGCGGAAGTTGTTATCAAGGTTCTCCTGATCCGCGTCGCCGATGGCGACGGGTTGGTCGTAGTCGGAAGCATAGCCGGAATACTGGTTCTTGATCACCTGTGGCGAAACGCGCAGCAGGTGGCTGAGGTCATCGAGCAGGCGAGCTTCGTCGTTCTCATCCCCTACCAGCGCCGGGATCAGGCTGATCGTGACCGTCGGCGTATTCGACTGCACCAGCCAGTTCCCATTGCGGTCATAGATGTTGGCGCGCGCCGGGGCATCGACCTGAAGCGAGAGCGTGTTCCCGCCCACCAGTTCCGGCAGGATCATGCTCGTATCCCAGCTTACCCCCCAGCGGTCGCCCGTCTGCCGCAGGTTCACGGAGAGGTCTTTAACAATGTCGCCCAGCACGATGGTTCCATAGGTGGCGGTGAATGGCAGCCGCGCATTGGCTCCGGCGCTGACCAGCCGCGTCATGTCCACCGATACGGTCACGCTCTGCTGAGTCATGGAGGCGGCGGCATCCATGTACTGCTGTGTGAACGCTTCCTGCGTGGTTGCGGCTTGCGCTGCCACGTCGAGCAGACTGTACATGGTGGCGAAGTCGCCCGCCTGCCATGCGTCGAGGAACGCGCTGGCGGTTCCCTCTGCCGTGCTGGTGGTGATCGGGGTAGGGCCAGCCGTCGGGCCGGGGCCGCCAGCGGGGGCGGCGGTCTGGCTGCTCCCTCCGCTAAAGGTGCATCCCGCCAGCAGCGCGAGCGCAAGGATACCGACGGCAGGTCGTTTGATGATCATCAATGCAGTTCCACCCTGTTCAGCGAGTCAGTAGCGCGGATTGTAACGCGTCAGGCGGCGGTTCGCATCGCGCTGATCCCGCGCCCTGACGTTACCAGCGCATCGAAGTGCCGCAGTATTCGCAGATGATCTGACGCTGCCCATGCATGATCGGCGTGGTGATCGGCGCACCGCACGAGGTGCAGTTCTGCGGCGCATCGGCAATGGCGGCATCCACATCGGCTGTGGAAACGGCTGGCTGCCCTTCGGGCTGCACGCGTTCTGCCTGAATGTCACCGGTTTGAACGCGCTTCACCATGCCCACCCATTCGTCGCTCTCCTGCCCATCGATGTGGAAGTGCGCATTGGGGTAGGGAGCGCCGGAGCCAAACTCGTAATCCAGATGATCCTCGTGCCCCATCAGCCCGCGCGAACTCGATTTCACGTTCTGCACCGTGCCCAGCGGCGTTTCAAAAACTAGCTGCCGCACGGTCTCCTTTTCCGTCGCGACGAAGAGCACTTTCTTGGTCGCGACCTCTTCCTTTTGTTCAAAGACGAGCCGCTGATCGGTCAGATATAGGACGCCATCCGGCCCTCTTTTCTCGCCATCGCGCCACCAGCGCGCCTTGACCGACCGTACGGGCGATTCGCCTGCCAGCAGGGAGAAGGAAGCCATGTCCAGTTCGTCGAGCATATCGTTGATCAGTTCGACCTGTGCCCTGGTCTGATGAAACGTTTCGTAGATGCCAGAATAATGGGAGCGGAATGCGGTGTCTGCTGACTCCCGCCGCGCGTCGAGCGCATTGAGGCTTCGATCAAAGGCGGGGATTGCCGCGCTGTTGCGAACGTTGTTTCGCGTCTGGGCGGCAGTGTTCAACAGACCCTGTAGTTCTGTCCCCGATTGCTCCATCTCATTGACCAGGCGCGGGCGCGCATCCTGCCACTTCGACTCCAATGTCTCGACTTTGCGCTCCAGGAATCCCTGATAGCAGTATCCCCGGCGGCGGCAGTCGGCAACGGTTGAGGACAGTGCGCTGATGCCATTATCGAGGTCGCTCATTGCATCGTAATGTTCTTCAAAGCCCAACTGACTCTGCAAAGTCTCCAGCCGGCTATCAAGCGAAGAGAGCTGTTCGGTCATTTCCTGGGTCAGGTTCGCGGGGGCTGCTGCCGAGATCGATGCAGGCTGGATACGCCCGGCTCCAGCGGGCGGCCTCGGGCCGCTGCTTATCGTGGATTTCAATGAGGGCTTCGCCGGGGTTGCCCCGACACCGCTCGACGACTGGACGCGGCTGCCAATCGATTTTCCACCAGTCGAGGGCTGAATGTGGCTTCCGAGTGATTTGGAACTGCCCGTCGATGGCTGTTTTGCCGGGGTTTTGGGTTTATTCGCGGGTGTTGACGGTTTAGGTTTCTTTTTGAAATCGCTCACTGCGCGCTCTCCTGTATGCTTCTCCGATTCAATGTGGAAGCCTCCCCGGTTCGGCTTCCAGAAAGCCGTTTCGCTGCCGCAAACACTCCTGACCTATTGGCGATCTCACAATCAATGCGATGATTTCCCCCCCTATAGTATGGATGCAGGATACAGGGCAATTCTGGCCGCATCGTTAGACGATATAAGATGCAGCAAGGAATTGCCGGAAGGTACTGCCACTTAAGTTTAGAAAGAATTGCTGCGAAAGGGCAAATCGCTCCTGCCCTGGAACGGTAGGATCAGAGGTTTGAAGGAGGTGGCTATACCCCATCCAACCCTCGCGGCTGATCAGGACTCGTCAAGAAGTTTCTTCTTCTTCCGCTTGAATTCCTTTTCGGTGATCACCCCGGCATTGCGGGCACGAGTCAATTCGATCAGCCGCTTCTGCATCGGGCCTGATGTGTGTCCCTTTACCTCATACGACGACTTGTCGGAGTCCTCGTCCGATACCATGTTGAGGAGGTTACGCCCAAAAACCCACATCCCGGCGAGTGAAACCACATAGCCGTACCCCATGCAAACGCCGACTGTCGCAAACGTTGGGAGTTCCCGCGTCGTGCCGGACCGATCTGTGCAGTAAAACATGCGGGAGATGACGGTGGTTCCTGGCACAGGTCGGTACGTCTGCGACTCAGTCGTCATCTGCCCACCGGGGCATATGAAGGGAGCCGCCAGAAACGCGGTCTGGGGAATGAGGGCCGGGATTGCGGCCCCAATCACCGCTGCACCAACGAGTGCCATAATCAGGGAATAGATCACCTTATCGCGCATTGGGAACCTCACATGGTGGAGAGATGTCCCCTCTCCGTGCAGGAAAGGGAACAGAAGGATAGGCTACGATATCGACCGCGACGAAACATCGCATGCCGCATCGTGGGTCGCGAGGGCATGCGTGTGACGGAGGATCGGGCCACGCCGCGGGTCGCAAGAAGACAGTATACCATCAAGCTTGCACGAGGTATGGCGCAAGCCCGGTCACCAGCCGCACCACACCCAGCACAAAGAGCGCCAGCGCGGAGAGGCCGATCAGGGCGCGCAGAATGGCCGGGTTAGAGCCGCGCATCAGCCCAAACAGCAAGACGTAACCTGCCATCCCCCCCAGCAGGAGCAGGTAGAACCCCGCCA
>JAHEME010000495.1 GCA_024643825.1 Chloroflexota bacterium
AAACGTAGAGTCGTAGCTACCCCCACCTGATAGCCTCCGTGTGTATGGAGAACACCTTTGGGCTTTCCGGTTGTCCCGGAGGTATACAGGATGAACAGAGGGTCTTCCGCATCCATGACTTCGGTTTCGCAGTAGCCATTGGCAATCGGCAGGGTGAGGAGTTCATGGAGCCAGAAATCGCGGCCCTGCTCCATATAGACATCCTGCCCGGTGCGCTTCACGACGATCATTGTCTCGACAATGGGGGAACGCTTGGCTGCTTCGTCAGCGACTTCCTTCAGATTGACGACTTTGCCGCGTAGCCACGCTCCATCGGCGGTGATCAGCACACGGCTCTGAGCATCTTCGATGCGGCCTGCCAGCGCATCGACGCTGAACCCGCCGTAGACCACCGAGTGGATCGCGCCGATTTTGGCGCATGCCACCATTGCAATCATCAGTTCGGGGATGCGGCCCATGTAAATGGTGACACGATCCCCACGCTTGACCCCCATCCCTTTCAGAATGTTGGCAAAGCGGTTGACTTCCTGCCATAGACGGAAGTAGGAGAAGGTGCGGGTATCCCCCGGCTCGCCTTCCCAGATCAGAGCAAGTTTGTTTTTGCGCCAGGTGTTTACATGCCGATCCAGCGCATTGTAGGCAATGTTTGTTTTAGCGTCTACAAACCACTTAAAGAAGGGCGCATTGCTCTTATCCACCGCCTGCGACCACGGCTCAAACCAATCGACGAGTTCTTTGGCGCGATCCTCCCAGAAGCTCACGGGGTCTTCCGTACCCTGCTTGCGGAACTTCTCGTAGTCGCTGGCGCTCACATTGGCTGTCTGGAGGACGTGATCCGGCGGGGGATATACTTCATGCTCGGCCTTGAGGATTTCTTCATCACGTTCGGGGCTGGTTGGTTCAATTGAGGACATGCTGTGCTATCTCCGTTTCTCTGGCAGCGAACAAGGATATTTCTGCGATTGTTGGTGCTTGAAATCGAGTGTGATGGTCGGTTTCTGGAAGCGTCAGTGCCATTGTAGCATCATAGGACGACAGTTTGTACGAGTCAAATCAGAAGGAATCAGAAGTGCGACCCTGCGCCCTGTTTGATGCTGCCTAACCCGCAGGCTATAATCCCGCCGCCCAATGCCTGTCTCACTTCCATGCTGGCTGGAGCGTTGACAGGTGCGCCCAAATAGGAGCTATCTATCCAATGAAACCCCTTGTCGAGTGCGTGCCTAATTTCAGTGAAGGCCGCCGCCCGGAAGTAATTGAAGCGATTGTCGATGTGGTTCGCCAAACCCCCGGAGTCGCCGTGCTGGATTACAGTTCTGATGCAGATCACAATCGATCCGTATTGACATTTGCAGGAACACCGGATGCAGTAGAAGCCGCCGCATTTGAAGCGATCAAGAAGGCGGCGGAATTGATCGATATGACCATGCACGAGGGAGAACATCCCCGCATTGGGGCGACGGATGTTGTGCCCTTTGTCCCCATCCGAGGGGTGACGATGGCAGACTGCGTGAGCATCGCGCAGCGGGTGGGCGAGCGCGTGGGGGATGAACTGAGCATCCCCGTGTATCTCTACGAGAACGCCGCCACGCGCCCAGAGCGCGTCAACTTGGCCGATCTGCGGCAAGGGGAATACGAAGGTTTGCAACAGGCCATTCAGTCCAACCCGGATCGAGCGCCGGATTTCGGCCCTTCTATACTGGGCACAGCCGGAGCCACCGTTATCGGGGCACGCGCTCCTCTTGTCGCCTACAATGTGTATCTCAATACAAATGATGTCGAAACCGCCAATCGAATCGCAAAGGCCATCCGCCATTCAGGAGGCGGTCTGCGATTCGTCAAGGCGCTGGGACTGCTCGTGGATGGACGCGCCCAGGTCTCGATGAATCTCACGGATGTTACCCGTACTCCGTTGCATCGTGTGCAGGAGATGATTCGGCGGGAGGCGGCCCACTATGGAGCCACGATCACGGAGGCGGAGCTCATCGGGCTGATCCCGGAACAAGCGTTGATCGATGCAGCACGCTGGTATCTTCAACTGGAATTGTTTCAAGATGATCAGATTCTAGAGCGCAAGCTGCATGCCGCTGAAGCGCAGGATGAATTGATCCCACAGACATTTCTCGATGCGGTGGCAAGCGGCGATCCGACTCCCGGTGGGGGTTCAGTTGCGGCGTTGGCCGGGGGGCTGGGGGCTGCCCTTGCTGCGATGGTCGCCAGAACCACCATCGGCAAGAAGAAGTATGCCGAGGTAGAAGTTCAGATGCAGGAGACGGCGGCGGCGGCGGATACGCTGCGCGTCGACCTGACCAACACCATCGCTGAAGATAGCGCCGCTTTTGAGAAAGTCCTTGCCGCTTACCGCCTCAGCAAAGAAGACCCGGCACGTCCGGCAGCGATTCAGAATGCGATGCGTTATGCGGCAGATGTTCCGCTGCGAACAGCGCAACTGGCGGTACAGGCTCTGGAGCAGATTCAGATCGTGGCTGCTCACGGGAATACGAACGCAGCCAGCGATGCAGCGGCAGGCGCTCACATGGCGCTGGCGTGCCTGGAAGCTGCCGCCCTGAACGTGCTGATCAATGTGCAGAGTATTGAGGATGCCAGCACTACCGCACAACTGCGCGAGGAAATCAACGCGCTGCGCGATCAGGGTCGTAGGGTGGTCAGCGAGATTTTAGCCGTGGTAGAAAGCCGCGCAGGGTTAGCCTGATTGCGTATGAATTTTCGTCACCGACTCCTTGCCGGGGCACTGCTCACGGCTGGTCTGTTCGCGGCATGCGCACCACAGCCAGCGTTCACGCCGACCGCCACCAAGACCCCGGAGGCCGCGCTGATTTTCGGCCTGACCTCATCTGCCCTACCATCAGAGGCGGCGATCTCTGCGCCAACGACAACAGCAGCACCGACTTTCGCCGCAACGGAGGCCAGCAGCCCAACCCCGACGACGGAACAATCACCAACACCGGGAACGCCCACCGATACACCACCGCCGCCAACCCCTGACGATGGGCTGCCTCCCGATCATTATGTGATGGCAAGACCCATCCCGTCCGGGTGGATCGATTATGCGGATCGCACCTATCCCTATGGATCAACAGGTGGGGGGCAGTACCGGCCCCATGCCGGGTTTGACTTTGCTGACCCTGCTTCAACCCCGGTGGTTGCGGTGGCCCCGGCGACAGTAGAATTTGCTGGGCCGGATTGGGATGTGATGTTCGGCCCGGAATTACGCTTCTACGGCAATCTGATCGTTCTCCGCATCACGGGCGTTGCCGACGGGAATGGACAGCCTGTGTTCGCGCTCTACGGGCATCTGTCGGAGATCTATGTCAACACCGGGGATAGCGTAGCAACCGGGGATATTATCGGCGCAGTGGGTGGAACGGG
>JAHEME010000496.1 GCA_024643825.1 Chloroflexota bacterium
ACATAAAGAGTTCTACATGCCCGGCCTTGCGGCTCGTCGGCTTGCGGACTCCCTTGGCGACAGCCCGCACCTTGCCGCGAGAACGCGTATACAGCGTGAGGATCCGATCCGTCTCCCCCAGATCGTGCCGACGCAGCACGATCACCTCGGTGCGGTAAACGCGCTCAAACCCTGGCATCGTTACCGCTGTGCAGTGTCAGGAAGACTATCCGGGCCAAATCCATGAGGCAGGAGTTCGCGCAAAATGAAATCACCCGTGACGTTCACTTCATCCACCAGAAAGACGCGCATCTCCGGCACGAATTCAAACATCACCTGACGGCAGATTCCGCAGGGAGCGCCCCCATTTTCGGTAGCTATAGCAATCGCAACGAAATCGCGATGACCTTCTGAGACGGCCTTGGTGATCGCCACACGCTCTGCACAAATGCTGGCCGGATACGAGGCATTTTCCACATTGCAGCCAGTAAAGAGAGTGCCATCCGCAGTAATGACAGCGGCCCCCACGCGGTAATTTGAATACGGCGTATAGGCATTGCTCCGTGCCGCCCGTGCCGCGAGGATTAGTTGTTCGCGGTCAACGTCCATTGCTGTTTCCATTCAATGCCGAATCGCGCCCATTCTTCTTTACGTCTACCTCTTCATGATCTGCCAGCCGCGTGACGTGTACCTTGCGGATGCGCCGATCCACAACCGAAGCAACTTCCAATTGAAGGCTCCCTGCGGTTACGATCTCTCCCGCATCAGGCACCTTGCCAAGCTCGCCATAGATGAACCCTGCTAGCGTATCCGCCATTTCATCGGGGAGTTGCGACTCCATCACCCGGTTGAAATCATCGAGATTGATGCGCGCATCAAACAGAAATTCGTCCGGGCTGATCGTCTCGTATGGGGCCTCTTCTGCCGAATCATATTCATCCAGAATTTCCCCGACGATCTCTTCCATGATGTCTTCAATTGTCACTAGCCCCGCTGTTCCCCCATATTCGTCGATAATGACGGCGAGGTGTACCTTTGAATTCCGAAGTTCGTGCAGTAAATCAGGAACGCGTTTCGTTTCGGGCACAAACAACGCAGGTCGCAGCATAGATTTCAGTGCCTTCGGCTTGCTCCCCTCAGCATCAATACTGAGCAGGTCTTTTGCATACAGCAACCCCACAATTTGATCGAGCGAACCATCATAGACCGGAATGCGCGAATGCCCTGCCTGAATGATAATGTCGCGGGCTTCATCTAACGATGTCACACTCTCTACAGCAACAATATCAATGCGGGGAACCATGATCTCACGCGCCAGGGTGTCATCCAGTTGAAAGATCGAGTAGATCATTTCTTTCTCACCAAGCTGGATAGACCCTTCCTCCTCCCCTGCATCAACCAGGGTCATGATCTCTTCTTCGGTGATCGTAGCCCCTTCTCGCTCAAGGCCCAGCGGCAGCGCAATCCCCCGGCGGAGCGCGCCAAGCACGGCGACGAGGGGTTGTAGAAGGGTGATGATCCACAGAGCCGGAGTTGCCAGACGCATCGCCCAGCGATCCGGGTCAGCCGCCACCAGTAGATCAGGCAGCATCTCGGTGAGGATGTACACCACCAGAGCCGCCGGGATCGCGATGATCAAATACCCCAGGGCGAGGTTCCCCCAGCCAATCAGCGGAAGTCGCTCCCCCAGCCAGGTCGCTAAGGGGGAGAGGAAGAGACTGATCGCGAGGCTGGCGATCAGAAAATGCACCAGAATATCGCTGACGCCAAAGGTGCTGATCACACGGCTGGAATCTTCCGCCAATGTCACTGCGATCTGCGCCTGTCGGTTCCCCTTCTCCGCTTGCTCACGCAGCATCTGGCGGCGCGCATTGGTCAGAGCAGCATAGGCTGCGGTCAAGAAAAAACTTAAAACAAGCAAAATCAGTAGGCCGATAAAGCCCGGTAATGCAGGGTCCACAATTATCCTTTCCTCTTCTGAGATTCAGGTTGCTGAGGGCGCGGTCGCGCAGGGACGCCAACCACCAGCGTACCTGGAGGGACATCATGCGTTACTACCGATCCCGCTGCGGTTCGAGCGTCATCTCCCAGTTCTACGGGGGCAACCAGCATCGTATCACTGCCAATGAACACACGTTTTCCTGTGATTGTCTTATGTTTATGAACGCCATCGTAATTTGCGGTGATTGTTCCCGCCCCGATGTTCGTTTCTTCCCCGATGTCTGCATCGCCAATGTAGCTGAAGTGCCCCATCTTGGCTCCCTGCCGCAGACGGCTGTTTTTAACTTCGCCAAAATTCCCCATATGGACGCCCTGTTCTAGGTAAGCGCCCTTTCGCAGATGACCGAACGGCCCGATCTCTACATGATCTTCTACGACGGCATATTCCAGCACCGAAGCGATGATCGTGCAGTGGCTTCCAATCGTGCAGCTCTCGATCATCGTGTTCGGCCCCACGGTGCAGTTTTCTCCAACCGTTGTCTCCCCATAAAGATGCGTGTTAGGGTAGATCACCGTATCCTGCCCCACCACTACCCCTGGGTGAATGTACGTCGTAGCCGGATCAAGGAGAGTGACTCCCGAATTCATCAAGGCTTCATTGATGCGCTTACGGAGCATCGCTTCCGCTTCCGCCAGGTGGACGCGCGTATTGATCCCGATGGCTTCTTCGAGATGCTCCATGCAGAGCGCGTTCACCGTCTTTCCTTCTGCAACTGCCATCTCAACCAGATCTGTCAGGTAGTACTCGCCCTTCTTGTTCAGAGGAATCGCATCCAGATGATCCCACAGCCAGGTCGCATCAAAGCAGTAGATGCCAACATTGACCTCTTTGATGGCAAGTTGTTCCGGGGTGGCGTGGCTTTCTTCTACAATCGAGGTCACAGTCTCATCCTCGCCACGCACGATACGTCCAAAGCCGCGCGGGGAATCGGTGACTGCGGTTAGCATATTGATCGGCCCAGCATGGGATTGCTGCGCTTTGTATAGGGTTTGTAACGTCTTACTCTGAAGCAGGGGCATATCCGCGTAAGTCACCAGCACATGATCCGACTTCCCTGCCAGCAGGGAACGCGTTTGCATGACCGCGTGTCCCGTGCCCAGTTGCTCCGCCTGATCCACAAATCGAGCGGCAGAACCGACCTGCTCCCGCACCTGATCGCCTCCATGCCCAACCACCAATACCGGGGGCTTCCCACTCAGGGCTGTTGCCGCGTCGATGCTGTAGGAAACCAGCGGCTTCCCCCCCAGAAGATGCAGTACTTTGGGCAGCGTGGACTTCATCCGTGTTCCCTGCCCCGCAGCAAGTATTACCACATCAAGCATCTGGCATATCTCCCGTAGGGGAATTTCGCTGGCATTGTGCAGAATCCAAAAATGCCGCGCCAATGGCGGCATGGGTAAACCAG
>JAHEME010000497.1 GCA_024643825.1 Chloroflexota bacterium
GAGAATCCCATCCTCCTGGAAATTCTCCATCGCCGTAAGCCTAACGGCGTCACCGCGAAGGTGAACGGTGATGACGCCTGGGTGAGTCTGCAAGCTGCCTTCCGTTGGCTGGATGACCACTACGATAGCAACCTCTTTCGCCCCCACCTTGCCGATAAGCTGCGTGGCGATGAGAGCGTCATCCTGCCCGTCCTCTCGCAGTTATACTCCCCCAATGGCGCGGCCTTTCGCTTTGATTTCCGCGCCATTGAATCCGACGTGCTGGGGCAGGTGTATGAGCAATATTTGGGCCATGTCGCACAGACCATCAAAATTGAGATCAAACGAAACGGACAGAGCTTCATTCCCGGAATGGAACCTGCGACCCCGGATGTGGTCGAGTTAGTTAGCAAACAGGCCAAGCGCAAGCAGCAGGGCATCTATTACACACCAAAATTTGTTGTTGATTACCTTGTGGAGCAAACATTAGGCCGTCTGTTAGAGGAACGCGGCGGGGATGAAAAGTGGCTGGAAACCCTGACCGTGCTTGACCCAGCCTGCGGCAGCGGCTCGTTTCTCATTGCGGCCTATGAACGGTTGTTGAAGCACTACGCTGAAGTGCGCCAGTTGGATGGGCCAGGCTTGCTCGATCAGGATGAGCGAGTCGATATCCTGACCCGGCACATTTACGGTGTTGACCTTGATCCGCAGGCCGTTGAAATTGCACGGCTCAATCTGGTGTTGAGAGCACTGGATAGGCGTCAACGATTGCCAGAATTGGATAGGAATATCATCAGAGGTAATTCATTGATAAGTGGCACTGAGGAAACTCTTCAAAGCTACTTCGGGCCGAATTGGGCTGATGGTTATCCACTAAATTGGCATCAAAGATTCCCTCAGATTATGGGACGTGGCGGTTTTGACGCGATAATTGGCAATCCACCTTACATACGTGCTGAAAACATGTCGCGAGAAGATAGAATGTTTTGGCAGCAAAGTGGTACGTTTGAAGTTGTATATGGTCGATTTGACATTTTTATTCTGTTCGTTGAGCGAGGGATTACCCTTTCAAGAGAGAAAGGCCGTCTTGGTTTTATCATTCCAGATGCATTGCTTAGTCAAAAATATGGCAAACTTCTCAGACAAAAGATATTGAATGAATGTCGAATTGAATCAGTAGTTGACTTATCGGAATATAAAGTATTTGAGCAGGCACAGGTCGCGACAGACATCATTGTCTTAGAAAGTGACGACAATAGAACTTCGCGAGACAATCATTATCTGCAGGTCATATCACAGCCAACTTATGTACAGGGAATACGCCCTGAGCCAAATGAAAGCTCCATTATTCGGCAAAGTGCATTCAGTGAAACGCCTGATAATATGTTTAGACTTGGCTTGACAGATAGTACCCAGAAATTGATCAGACGAATTGAAACCGACACGTTACCATTTGGCAGCATTTGTATAGTGATCACAGGGGTTGTTGCACATGATAGCCAAACAGGAGCATCCAAAGATCGTCTTATTAATGCCTCAGCAATCAGTGAGCGCAGCCGACCTTACATTGAGGCAAAAGACTTGGCAGTAACCCGATATGCACCAATAAATGCGTCACGCTTTATCGAGTATATTCCTGAAGCAATGCATAGATCGAAGTTCCCGGAGTTATTCGAGTCACCTAAGTTACTTGTGCAGGACATAATTGGCCCATCGGGTCTGCTTGCCACTCTTGACACTTCACAGGTGTACACGAATCATTCTTTTAACTGTTGTGTCCTGAAGAGTAATCTAGTTCAGAGTGATGCACGTCTTTCAATCTCAGAAGAGGATGCTCTGCGATCACAGGGCTACGATCTTCGTTATCTGTTGGCAATAGTTAATTCATCCTTGATGTCCTTCTATTTCCGCACCGTGCTTGGGGGGAAGATGCATGCCTCTCCAGTGAATGTGAAACGGCTTCCGATACATGCTATTGACACTTCAAATCCCGGTGACGTTGAAATGCAGCGCCGAATTGCCTCCCGTGCGCAGTCTTTGCTAGATCATCATGCCCTCTTGGACAAGCTCGGATTCACTGATGAGCGTACAGACGTTGAAAGAAGGATTGAGCAAGAAGAGAAGAACTTAGATTTGCTAATATATGATCTCTACGGTTTAACCAGCGAAGAAATCGCTATTGTTGAAAGTCAAACATAGCTTCCCCTGGGATTTGTTTTTCCATGTCCAATGAATTGGACCTATTTTCTTAACACTGCAAATCCCATTTTGGCGCCATTTCCGCTAACCGAAATCCAACCCAAATCGCGTTGCGATGATTGTTAATTTCGCGATTTTGTACTCAAATCTATATCCGCGATGGATTGATCAAATGATCAATAGACAAATTTCCCCACCTGTTGTATCCTTATATACGAACATGCGTTCCATTCAAAAAGATCGGCAATCGTAGGGGCAATCCCTTGTGGTTGCCCCGCCTTTGGGCGGGCACAAGACCCGCCCCTACGAAACCCGGTCTCGACGAATGTACATCCACCGCAGGCAGGCAGCGCCTTCCGCGTCCCCGGTGAACTCCCGGCGAGAGCGTGATGGGTCACCATCGCCGCACCGAGGATCGGAGGGTCGCTACCTGGATTTCCGGGTCACGGGAATCTCCCTGCGCCCGCATGCACGACGCGACGAAGAGTGATGGGTCACCACGGCGCAGAACGCACGCGGGAGAAGCAGGCAAACTGAATAGGATACGGTTGGCCCCGATGGTGGGTAGAGGGGGGAAGTCGGGTGCAGGTCTTGCTACAGTGGAGACTGATCAAATGGCAGCCTGCGCTCGGAAGCTCACCCATCGGGGAACGTGGTACGGGCCGCGGAGTTTGCGGAAGCAAACTCCTGTAAGCGAAGGCGACGAGCCTTCGCGACGACCTCCCACGAGGAGCCAGTCAGGTTCACGCAGAATATGACTTGTTACTTCCAACCGTTATCTGCATGGACACCCATGCCCACGCGTGAACCCACATAAACTGAATACATGGCAAACGGTCTGCAGTTTTCCGACGTAAGCGTAGCGACCAAATCTGCTGTAAGTGAGGGTCAGAGACCCTCACGACCCCATCTGCATATGATGGGCCGTCGGATGATACTCGACCCCTTCCTCGCACTCGCAGGGATCAACATGCACGGTAATATCACTAAGCGCCGGGATCGCGTGGAACAGCCGGTGACGCACCTGCTCCGCAATGCGGTGACTCTCCATCGTGGTCAGTTGACAGTTCACGGTGATATGCAGTTCGGCGCGGCGCGAGTGTCCCACCCAGCGCACGCCAATATCGTGAACGCCCAGCACGCCTTCCACATGATGCGCCTGGTGATCGATCTCTTCCGGGATTTCCGGTTCGGTGGCGTCCAT